>NZ_JAVETM010000057.1:0-13910 GCF_034006065.1 Desulfobotulus sp.
GGCCATGCTTCCTGACAGGCTGTTTGTTTATTCACCATTTTTCCATACAAAATGTTGGGTGATGCAAGGGAGGCTTATGCAAAGGCAATACCGGGCTCTCTTAAATCAGGTAACACAGAAGGCTCCGTGAGAGTCATGGATCTGTTCATGCTCAGAGGGGTTGAGCCGGAATAAGATACCGTGATCTTCACCAGTTCTTCCGTTTTCCGAGTTATTCTTCAAGGCCTATGGCCTCAAAGCAGTCTTCAACATGGGAAAAGAGTCTTTTCAGAAACTTACCGGGTCTGATGGAGACGCTATGCAGTAAGGCTTTATCGTTATGGGGAATTTTCTGACCTTTAAGGTTCCGGATCAACAGAACCATCAGGGTTTTTCCCCGAAGCAGGAAAATGTATTTTTTTCCAAGAAGTGTTCTCAGGGCATGGGGAAAAGCCTCACCCGCCGTCAGGCGAAGCCGGTCTTTTTTCTTTTCATGACCGCAGTCAAGGATGGTGTTCACATGCTCAGAGATGGAAACCGTCTGATCGGAGAGGTGGCGGGATAAGGCAAGGGCGTACCAGTCAAGGATTGCTGCAAGTTCGTGGCAGAACCGTTCTTTTTTTCCCAGGAGCTTCCAGAGACGGCCATCCACATACACATCATTTTCAATGGAATAGCCGTGGGTGAAGATCAGACAGCGATGGGAATACTCCGGCGGTATGCCCGTATGCACCCAGGTGTCTCTGTCCGCAACAAAGGCAAGCTTCAGCACGGTGGGAAGCTCGTTTCTGCGTCTGAAAAGCTCAAGCACATTGGGTCTTCCATGGGCGGGGAAAACCGATATTCCCATGTGGGATAAACGGTTTTCGATTTCTCTGTACACAATCACATCGTCTCCCCCTTCGACAATGAGGGTGGGAAGCGAGGAGTGCCGGAGCGTTGCCATGATTTCATCCGAAGATGCGGGATAGGGACTTCCTGCAATGCGCATGTCAGTGGTCTCCTTCATCACCATGATCCATGCCCAGCAGCGTTTCCTTGTCCGGGTACTTGGCGTAGATGAAGGGAGAATGGGTTGCAACGATGAACTGGTTGGAAGACTGCTGTTTTCCGAGAATGGAAAAGAGCTGGCGCTGCCAGTCCACATGCAGGCTCAGTTCCGGCTCATCAATGAGGATAACGGCATTCTGAAAAAAGGCATTATAGGCGATAAAGCTGAAAAGTTGTTTTTCTCCGGCGGAAAGAGACTCTGAATGGATGGCCTTTGCCGCCTCACCGATGGTGAATGTGCTGCCCAATCTGATGCCGCTGTGCTGCATGATGCTAGAAACAATTTCCTTGATCACATTGAAGGGCTGCATGATTTTTTCTGTGACTGTTTCCAGCTCTTCCATTTCTTTTTTGGCCGCTTCAAGCAGCTTTATTTCTACAGGCGATATGGATGGTGGCTCCACCAGAAGATTGGTATCATTTTTCTTTTTGCGTTTTTGTATCTTACGGAATTCTTTTTTAAATTCGGCCATATAGGATTCAAGTTCTTTGATGGCTTTTTTAAAATTGTCTGAATACCCCATCTTAAGGGAATTGAGCTCCTCGGAACGGGCGGCATACTCCTTGATCAGCAGATTTTCAATATCATGGGTGCCTATGGATGAAACGAGAGAATGCTTCTCGCTGGAGAGCTTTCTGGAAAAAGCGGACAGGGATTTTCCGATATCGTCCGTCAGGAGTTCTTCGGAACCAGGTCTGTACCTGCCAATGGAAAAGCCCCCTTCAATCCTTCTGAATGTGGGCAGAAACAAAGAAGAACCCATATTGAAAAGGGCTGTATCCGCCTGATCTTTTGTGGAGAGAAGATATTTTTCACCATCATACAGGAACTCAGAGAGATAGCGGGTTCCGCTGCCATGGTGAAGGACTTCGACTCTGCCGGAGGGACGATTCCGTTCCAGGGTGCATGTATATTGTGAGGTCTTCACTTCGGCTTTTTTAAAGGGAATTTCGTTCATGGCCAGTGAAAGATTTCCGCTCAGGACATACCACAAAAGCTTGAGAAGGGTGGTTTTTCCAGAGCCATTTCTTCCTGTGAAGATATTGATATCCTCATTAAAATGGATGCGGATGGTTTTGTCCTGTCCAAGAAAACCCTCCAGTGCAAGACTCTGAATCTTCATTGTTCCCCCAGATAAAAATCAACCCGGCTGAAACAGCCAGGATAGTTGAAATATTTCATGGTTTTTCTGCTCGCCGGAACAGCATAAACAAACAGCCTGTCAGGAAGGGCATGTTTCCTGATAGGCTACTTTTTTATTCTCCATTTTTCCATTGAATTCCCTGTTCTGATGAATGTTGCCATTTCAGCCTCCAGATGCGGTTGACATAATTTCAATGTGACTACAAGAAGATCTCCTGTCAATTGCAATTAGCTGTTGATTCGGGTCTTAATCTTAAAAGAAGGGGATCCTGGAAATTTCATTTTTTGGCAGGTCTCAGCCTTTTTATGCACAGATCCAATCCTAATCCGCAGCCTCCAGGGTTGGTTGATTGTGCGAACTAACCCTCGCGTGTGCTATGATGGCGTTTATGTGTCGATAAAATTCAAAAATAGCGACATTGCCGCTTGCCCATGTCGATGGTGTAAACATCAATCTCTCAAAGGCTTATTTCGTGTCGATAATATGGCCTTATTTCGACATCAAGCAATTGACATATTCAAAATCTTGACCTATTTTGGCTGATCCGTTTTTATTTGTCGATAAAAGGAGTACTTGTAAACATGAAATGGCATGCGGATCAGCCCTACAACGACCTGCCACCTCTACCGCCTTCGGTGGAAGTGATCGAAACCATAACGATTCTCAAGGCCTGCATTCCGGCCAGGGCCGCCCTTGCAGAACTGAAACAGGCGGGGGAATTATTGCCGGATCAGGGTCTGCTGATCAATCTGCTTCCTTTGCTTGAAGCCAGAGACAGCTCGGAAATCGAAAATATCCTGACCACCACGGACAAACTGTTCCGCCATGCCCATCGGGAAAGCGGAGCCGATGCGGCCACCCGTGAGGCATTGCATTACCGAACCGCTCTGCACCAGGGGTTCAGGAAGCTCCAGGATCGCCCCCTGTCCACGTCAACCGCCATCGAGGTTTGCAGCACCCTGAAGAATCAGGAGATGGGGCTTCGCCGCTTGCCGGGCACTGTGATTGGCAGTCAGGCCACAGGCGAGGTGATCTATACGCCGCCCGCAGGCGAAACCCTCATCCGGGATCTCTTGAGCAACTGGGAACGCTTTATCCATGCGGAAGATGACCTGGATCCCCTGATCAAAATGGCCATCAGCCACTACCAGTTCGAGGCCATTCATCCCTTTTATGATGGGAATGGCCGTACCGGGCGCATCCTCAATGTCCTCTATCTGATCGAACAGGGGCTGCTGACCTTGCCCATACTCTATCTGAGCCGCTATATTGTGCAGAATAAATCCGCATACTACCATCTCCTGAATCAGGTGACGCAGAAGGCAGAGTGGGAAGAATGGATTCTTTTCATGCTCAAAGGGGTTGAGCTGGTATCCCGCTGGACCTGCCTGAAGATTGCCGCTGTGCGGTCATTGATGGAGCAAACAAGGTGTCACGTTAAAAAAAAGCTGCCAAAGATCTACAGCCACGAGTTGATGCAGTTGCTTTTCGAACAGCCCTATTGCCGGATCAGCTCGCTGGTGGAGCGGAATATCGCCAAGCGGCAGACGGCATCGGTTTATCTGAAGCAACTGGTGGACATCGGTGTTCTGGAAGAAGAGACCTGTGGCAAGGAGAAAATATTCATACATACCAAGCTGGTACGGCTGATGTCCCAGGACAGCAACAGGATCCTCCCCTATCCGGCATGGGAAGCAAAGAAAAGGATTGAAAGATGATGACTGACAACATGGCTTCGCCTGCAGAGAATAAACCACTGGTTTTTATCAGTTACAGCCACAAAGACGAGGATTGGAAAGACCGGCTGAAACCACAGCTTAAAGCTCTGGAGATGGCAGGCAGGATCATGGTTTGGGATGACCGCAAGATAGATGCGGGTGAAAAATGGTATCCGGAAATCAAGAGCGCCATGGAAAAGTCCTCCGCAGCGGTGTACCTGATTTCAGAGCATTTTCTTAGCTCGGATTTTTGCATCAAGGAAGAAATTCCCTTTCTGCTCAGACGGTGTGAAAATGACGGTATGCTTATGATCCCTGTCTTGATCAGCCCCTGTGCTTGGGATGTTTTTGACTGGATTTCAGAGACGCAGATGCTGCCGCGTGACGGCAAGTCCGTACTGGTGGATTTTGATGGTAAATGGGCTGTGGTTTTTTCCGAAGTGGCAAAGTTGATCAAAGAGAAATTTGAGGGCAGGACCATCAAAGCCGTCAAGCCGCCCTCCAAATTCCCGCCTCCGAAAAACATCGACATTACCCGCCTGCCCATGACCGGGGCCGAACTCTTTGGCCGCAAAGATGAAATGGCCATGCTGGACGAGGCCTGGGACAAGGCAGACGTCAGGCTGCTCAGTCTGGTGGCCTGGGGCGGGGTGGGCAAATCCACCCTGGTGAACAAGTGGCTGGAGCGTATGGCCCAGGATAATTATCGTGGTGCGGTGCGGGTCTTTGCCTGGTCGTTTTACAGCCAGGGAACCAGCGAGCGCGTGACTTCGGCGGATCGCTTTATGGGGGAGGCCCTTGCCTGGTTCGGTGATCCCACGCCGGACGAAGGTTCTCCCTGGGCCAAGGCCGACCGTCTGGCCGGGCTGATACGTCAGGTCAGAACCCTTTTGATCCTGGACGGCCTGGAGCCGCTCCAGTCCGGCCTAAAACTTGAACGCGGCAAGATCAAGGATCCGGCCCTGGCTGCTCTGCTCCGGGATCTTGGCCGGAACAATCCCGGCCTTTGCCTCATCACCACGCGGGAAGCCTTGCCGGATATGGGCCTGGGCCATGGCTTCAAGCAGATCGATCTGGATCGAATCACCAAAGAGGCCGGTCGCGCACTTCTGCGTATTGCTGGCGTGCAAGGCCCGGATGCAGCCCTGGAAGAGGCATCTGAAGCATTCGGCAACCATGCCCTGGCCCTGAACCTTCTGGCCCGCTATTTACGCGCCATTCCCGGCCATGGAATTGATCCTGCCTTCAGTATCCCGGATCTGCCGGATATTCCCCTTGAAAAGGGCAGACACGCCCGCCGCATGATTGCGTCGTTTGAAAAGCGCTTTGGCGAAAGCCCGGAAACCGAGCTGCTCAGGATCCTTGGCCTCTTTGACCGGCCGGTGGAAAAAGGTGCCCTCACGGCCGTGCTGACAGGAGATCCCCTTCCCGGCCTGACCGGGAAGCTTTCCAGCCTTTCCCAAGGCGAATGGCAGAACCTGCTCAAGCGTCTGCGCCAAACCCGCCTGATTGCCGAGGAAAGCCGCCATTGCCCGGAGGAGATCGACTGCCACCCCCTGGTGCGGGAACATTTTGCCGACCTTCTTCAAACCCAGTATGCCGGGCCGCATAAAGAAGCCCATTCGAGGTTGTATGCTTATTACAAAGCCCTTCCGGAAAAGAAATACCCGGATACCCTGGAGGAGATGGAGCCTCTGTTTGCCGCCGTGGCCCACGGTTGCCGGGCCGGGCGGTACCAGGAAGCCTTGGACGATGTTTATTGGGAGCGGATCTCAAGAAAAGAGGAGGCATATACAGTCAAAAAACTGGGTGCCTTTGGCGCGGAGCTGGCTGCCTTGTCCGGCTTTTTCGACATTCCATGGACCCGGCCGGTGGATGGATTGGGGGCTGAAGACAAAGCCGCGGTCTTGAACTGGGCCGGTTTTCGCCTGCGGGCCCTGGGTCGTTTGCACGAGGCCGTCCAGCCCATGCAGGCAGGCTTGGAGGCGCAAGTCAAAAACGAGGATTGGGAAAATGCTGCATCTGCTTCCAGTAGCCTCAGCGAGCTTCATCTCACCCTGGGTCAGGTGACAGAGGCCCTTGAGTATGGCCGCCAGAGCGTGGCTTATGCGGATCAAAGCGAGGAATGGACACAAAAGATGATAAAACGCACCACCCTGGCCCATGCCCTGTATCAGGCGGGTGAGCTGGCCCAGGCCAGGGATCTTTTCGAGGAAGCCGAGGCCATGCAAAGGGAAATCCAGCCTCAGTATCCCTATCTCTATTCCCAGAGAGGCTTCCAATTCTGCGATCTGCTGCTGAGTCGGGGGGCCTATGGGGAGGTGGAGCAACGGGCCGGGCAGACGCTGGAATGGGTGACCAGAGAAAACTTACTTTTGGCTATCGCCCTGGATACCCTTTCCTTAGGTCGGGCTGCATTGCTAAAGGCTTTGGCCCATCAAACCCCGGATTTTAACCAAGCTGAAACCTTCCTGAATCAGGCCGTGGAGGGGCTTCGCAAGGCCGGACAGCAGGAGTTTATAATCAATGGCCTCCTCGCCCGCGCCGCCCTTTTCCGCGCCCAAGGCCGTTTTGACCGCGCCCAGACAGACCTGAGCGAAGCCCATGACATCGCAGAACAGGGCGGCATGGGACTTTTTCTAGCGGACATCCACCTGGAATCCTGCCGTCTCTGCCTGGCCCAGAGCCAGACCCAAGAAGCCTTGGCGCACCTTACCAGCGCCAATGGGATGATTCAGCGTATGGGCTACCACCGCCGGGACGGGGAAGTGAAAGAACTGCAGCAGGCCGTTGATGGCATAATCAAATAAAGGAGATTCGCATGGATGTCTGGGGCCACCTTGGCAAGCGTTATGCCACACAAAAGCCGCGTAAGCTTCTGGCTCTGGACGGAGGCGGTATTCGCGGTATCATTACCCTCAAAATCCTGGAGCGGATGGAGTCCCTTCTCAGGGCCCATCTCAAGGCAGATGAGGGGTTCAGGCTCTGCCAGTACTTCGATTATATAGGGGGAACCTCCACGGGTGCCATCATTGCCTCAGGCCTGGCAAGGGGAATGTCCGTTGCGGAAATCATGGAATTCTATCAGGGTATCGGTGCCCGGATCTTCACCAAGGCTCCGCTGTTACGCCGTTTTGATTACCGGTACATATCCGGTCCTTTGGAAAAGGAGCTGCAAAAGGTTTTTCCGCCGGAAATCAATTTGCGTCCGGAACATCTTCAATGCCTGCTGCTGGTGGTCATGCATAACCGCAGCACGGATTCGCCCTGGCCCATTTCCAGCAATCCCTTGGCCAGGTATAATTTCCCGCCAGACCGGCCGGACTGCAATCTGAAAATTCCTCTCTGGGAACTGGTGCGGGCCAGCACCGCAGCGCCGGTCTATTTTCCGTCCAAGCCGCTTTGCATTGACCCAGACAAAAAGGATAGCCCCTTTGTTTTTGTGGATGGTGGCGTAACCCCTTACAACAATCCGGCTTTTCTGCTTTTTCGCATGGCCACCCAGCCTCCGTATTGCCTGAACTGGCCCATGGGTGAAAAGAAGCTGCTCCTGGTATCCGTGGGCACCGGTTCTGCGGAGGATGTGGTGTCCGCCAGGGTGGGGAAAGGCGGTTTTCTTTCAGGGCTCTCCACCATGATGCCCCAGACCGGTAACAACGCCGACAGGGCGCACCGCAATCTTTTCTCGAACCTGATCAAACTGCCGGGAAATCTGATGTATGCATCCTCCGTGGATCAGGACATCAACTGCCGAACCATTGGTCACTGCCGATACGGCATGGTCATCGATCGGGAACTGGGGGATCTGATTCCGGGAAAGGAAGAAGAACGCTGCCGCACGATGACGGATCAAACATTCCCCAAGGCATTTTCATACCTCCGCTATGATGCGGATTTAAGTCCAAAGGGGCTTGAGAAAATGGGGCTGGCAGATATTGAGGCCAAAAAGGTGCAGCCCATGGATTGCGTGAAACACATGGGCGATCTGCTCAGGATTGGTGGCGTGGCTGCGGGTCAGGTGGAAAGGGCGCATTTCAACCATTTTGATTTCATTTAAAGGGGGTCATGATGCAGGTGTTCATCATTCGCCCATTTGGTGTAAAAAATATTCAAAATGACAAGACGGGTTCCAGGGTTGACATTGATTTTGACGCTGTCGAGGAAAAACTGATCCAGCCCGCCCTTCAAAAACTGGGATTAAAGGGCGGTACAAGCGGTCAGATCATGGGTGCGGGGAACATCCGGCTGGACATGTTTGAAAAATTGATGGCCGCGGAACTGGTGATCGCAGATGTCTCCATTCACAACGCCAATGTGTTTTATGAGCTGGGTATTCGCCATGCACTGCGCAACAAACGCACTTTCCTGATCCATAACAAGACCCAAAAACTGCCCTTTGATCTGTCAACGGAACGGTATCTGGCTTATGACTCCAATGCACCGGAAGCATCGCTTGACGGGCTTACCCAGGGGCTGCGGGAAACCCTGGAATCAGCTGCCACCAGCAGTCCGGTTTTTTTGCTGCTCCGGAACCTGAAGGAACAGGATCTGGATCTTTTTCTGCCCGCGCCCGATGACTTTGCAGAGGCGGTGAAAGGTGCGGAGGAGGGCCATGACCTTGGTTTGCTGCGCCTCATGGCCCAGGAGGTTCAGGACAAAATCTGGGCCGTTGAAGGACTTCGCCGGGTGGGAGAAATCCAGTTCCGGCAAAAGGATCTCCCAGGCGCACGGGTCAGTTTCGAAGCCCTGCTGCAAAAGCGTCCGACGGACGTGGCCGCCAGTTTACGGCTGGCGACGATCTACCAGAAACTGAACGCTCTTTCCCGTTCAGACATTGCCCTGGAGCGCGTTTTAAATCAGGCGGATTTATCCCCCGATCAACGGGCTGAAGCCTGTTCCCTGAAGGGCAGCAATGCGAAAACCCGGTGGGTGAACGCCTGGCAGTCAAACGCCGATATTCCTCTGAGTGCCATCTGCTCCGGCCATGGGGATGAGGCACTCAATGCCTATATGGAAGCTTTTGCATCGGATCTGAATCACTTTTATGCTGGGATAAATGCCCTGGCGCTTTCCATCATATTTAAGGAACTGGCGCAAATGCTGCCCCAAAAATGGCAGGACGCATTTGAATCCCCCAAAAAGGCCGCAGATCGCCTGGATGCGCTGAAAGAGCAGGTGAACCAGCTGGCCGGAACCGTGGGCTTTGTCATCGCCGCCCAGCAAAAAAAACTGCAACAGCAAGGGAAAAAGGATGTCTGGCTTGATTTCACCCTGGCGGATCTGATCTGTCTGACCGCTGCTTCGCCGGGCCGGGTGGAAAGTGCTTACCGTCAGGCCCAGACCCATGCTTCGGCCTTTCATATAGACGCGGCCTTGCGTCAACTCGAAATGCTGCAGGCCCTGGGGATTTTGAAGGATAATGTGGCCTCTGCCATCGCTGTTCTCAAAAAGAGTCCGGGGTTTTCTTCCGCCCCTGGTGGACAGGAGAAAAGCAAGCCCTGTCATGTTGTTGTATTCACAGGCCATATGATCGACCAGCCTGGCCGCAGCTCCCCGAGGTTCCCGGCAGATATGGAATTCGCAGCCCGCAGGGCCATCCGCATGGAAATGGAAAAACTTAAAGCCGATTATGGAGAGTCCTTGCTGGGGATGGCAGGGTGTGCCTGCGGGGGTGATATTCTGTTCCATGAAGTCTGTGAAGATCTTGCCATTGCCCATCACATCTATCTGGCCCTGCCTAAGGAAGCCTACATAGAGGCCTCGGTCTTCCGGCCCGCGTCAAACTGGCTTGCACGCTTTCATCAACTGCTGGGCAATGCCCATACGCCTGTCAGGTACCTGTCCGACAAAAAGGAGCTTCCGGACTGGTTGGGCCGGGAAAAAACATATACCCTTTGGGAGCGCAACAACCTGTGGATTCTGCAGAATGCCCTGGCCATGGGAGGCAGCAATGTAACCCTGATTGCCCTGCATGATGCTTCCCAGCCCCCGGACGGCCCTGGAGGAACAGGGCATATGATGGAGATCATAGGGCAAAATGGTGCGGATGTAAGGATTCTGGATACAGGAAGGATTTTTGGTGGGAATTGAGAAGCTGCCGAATTTTCAGTGGAAGCAGTGCAGAAATGCCCGCATGAGCGCTCCGCTTCCTTCATTATCAGAGGAACTGAAAAAATAATGACTGAGCCCCAATCGGATGAACACCCCAAGCCTATGATTTTCATCAGCTACAGCCACAAAGATGAAATTTGGAAAGATCGGCTTGAGACCCAGCTCAAGGTGCTGCAAGTGCATGGGAACCTGGATATCTGGGATGACCGCAGAATCCAGGCTGGTGGAGACTGGCGCGCCGAGATTGAAACGGCCCTGGCCAAAGCCCGCGCGGCGGTGCTGATGGTCAGCGCAGACTTTCTGACCTCCGAGTTTATCCTGAAAAATGAAATCCCCACATTGCTTGAACGGCGGGAAAAGGAGGGATTGAAAATCTTTCCCCTCATTCTCAAATCCTGCCCGTGGAAGAAAATTGCCTGGCTGGCACGGTTGAATGTCAGGCCCAGGGATGGCCGCCCCTTGGAAGCTGGTAGTGAAGCTCAAATCAATGCCGACCTGGCTGCCTTTGCCGAGGAAATCCATGATCTGCTTATCCCTTCCATGCCATTGGGCAGGGGGTTACAAACCTGCTCCCTTCCACCGGATCATGTATTCCTCTCCAAACTCCCCTCCACCGGGCCGGATCTCTTTGGCCGGGAAAATGAACTGAAAATCCTGGATGGGGCCTGGAAAGATCCGGCCATGCGCATTCTTTCCCTGGTGGCCTTCGGCGGAGTGGGAAAAAGCACGCTGATCAATCATTGGCTGAACCGGATGGATAAAGCGCATTTTCTTGGAGCGGCAAGGGTTTATGGCTGGTCCTTTTACAGTCAGGGCACAAGCGAAGACCGGCAGGTTTCGGCGGATTCGTTTCTGGCCCATGCCCTGGAATGGTTCGGCGACCCTGATCCGAACAAGGGCGATCCCTTTGCCAAGGGCGCGCGTCTGGCTACCCTGATCAAAAAGGAGCGGACTTTGCTGATCCTGGATGGCCTGGAGCCCCTGCAATATCCGCCCGGAGACATGCATGGTAGCTTAAAAGACCAGGGCATCCGGGCCTTGCTGCGGGAGCTGGGCCGAACCCATTTCGGGCTTTGCCTGATTTCCACCCGTGTGGCCCTGCGAGATCTCGAAGATGCGGCCCCTGAATCGGTAAAAGAACTTCCTCTGGAAAACCTTTCAGCGGAAGCCGGAGCCAGGCTCCTTTCCAAGCTTGGCGTGGAGGGAAGCCCTGACCGGCTTCTGGAAACCGTGCAAAAATTCGGTGGCCATGCCCTTGCCCTGAATTTACTGGGCCGTTACCTGGCCCTGGCCCATAATGGCGATATCCGCAGGCAGGACGAGATCCCGGCCCTTTTTGCCGAAGAAAAACACGGGGGCCATGCCCGCCGCGTGATGCGCTCTTATGAAAAGTGGCTTTCTGCTGAACCCGAACTCGGCATCCTGAAAATTCTGGGCCTTTTCGACCGTCCTGCGACCATGGCTGCCATCAAGGCTCTTTTTGCAGATGCGCCCATTGATGGCCTCACCGCAGACCTGCCCCATCCGGATTCACACAAATGGTCCTTTGCCATAAACAATCTCCGCACCCTGGGCCTGCTTGCGCCCAAAGAGACCTGCCGGGGCGAGGCCGATATGCTGGACTGCCACCCCCTGGTGCGGGAACACTTTGCCGACCTTCTTGAAACCGCCCATTCCGGGTCGAAGAAAGAAGCCCATTCGAGGTTGTATGCTTATTACAAAGCCCTCCCGGAAAAGGAATTTCCGGACACCCTGGAGGAGATGGAACCTCTCTTTATGGCCGTGGCCCACGGCTGCCGGGCCGGACGGTATCAGGAAACCTTGGAGGATGTTTATTGGGAGCGGATTAAAAGAAAAGAGAAGGCATATACAGTTCACAAACTTGGTGCCTTTGACGCGGATCTGGTTGTCTTGTCCGGTTTTTTTGACACTCCCTGGATCCGGCCCGTGGATGGATTGACGGATTTTTGGAAAGGCGGGGTTTTAAGCTGGGCCGGCTTTCGCCTGTGGGCCCTGGGCCGTTTGCAAGAGGCCGTCCAGCCCATGCAGGCAGGCTTGGAGGCACAGATCAATCAAAAAGCATGGAAAAATGCTGCATCTGCTGCCAGCAACCTTAGCGAACTTCATCTCACCCTGGGCCAGGTTAAAAAGGCCCTTGAGTATGGCCGCCAGAGCGTGGCCTATGCGGATCAACGCGGGGAGGCTTTTTGGAAAATGGCATTCAGAACCACCCTGGCCCATGCCCTGCATCAGGCGGGTAGGCTGGCCCAGGCCAGGGATCTCTTCGAAGAAGCCGAGGCCATGCAAAGGAAAAGGCAGCCCCAGTATCCTTACCTCTATTCCATGGGAGGCTTTCGATTTTGCGATTTGCTGCTGAGCCAGGGGGCCTATGAAGAAGTGGGACAGCGGGCCGGGCAGACGTTGGAATGGACTTTACAAGAAGGCCCTTTGCTTCTTGACATCGCCCTGGACACCCTTTCCTTAGGTCGGGCTTCGCTGCTGAAGGCCCTGGCCGATCAAACCCCGGATTTCACCCCGGCTGAAAGCTTCCTGAATCAGGCCGTGGAGAAGCTGCGTAAGGCCGGTACGCAAAATCATTTACCACGCGGCCTCCTCGCCCGCGCCGCCCTTTTCCGCGCCCAAGACCGTTTTGACCAGGCCCAGACCGACCTGAGCGAAGCCCATGACATCGCAGAACAGGGCGGCATGGAACTTTTTCTTGCGGACATCCACCTGGAATTCTGCCGCCTCTGCCTGGCCCAAAACCAGACCCAGAAGGCCTTAACGGAGCTCGCCAGCGCCAAAGAGATGATCCAGCGCACGGGCTACCACCGCCGGGATGGGGAGCTTGTGGAGCTCAGCCGCCAGTTGGGAGGTGGCTGAGGCTCACGAAACGGAGGGGCGGTATGAGGGATTGATTTGACATTCAATCCCGGAAAGAACCTAAAGATTTCCTCTTACCCCTCCAGACACCCCTTGGTAAGGCTGGCATCAAAATTCACAGGATACTTCCCGTCAAAACAGGCCATACAAAAACCATCCCCCTGCTTCTCAATGCCCGTGGCCTTCACAAGCCCCTCAATGGAAAGATAATGCAGGGAATCCAGCCCCAGATAATTCCTTAATTCTTCAACACTTTTACTGGCTGCGATCAATTCTCCCTTGCTGGAAAAATCAATGCCATAGACGCAGGGGAAACGGTGGGGCGGGCAGCTGATGCGCATGTGTACCTTCTTCACCCCCAGCTCCCGCAGGGCCTTTACGCGGGTTTTGGCCGTGGTCCCCCGGATGATGGAATCTTCAATAATAATGATGTCCTTTCCCCTTAGCACTTCTTTGACGGGATTAAGCTTCACCCGCACCCCGAAATCCCGCATCTCCTGGGTGGGCTGGATGAAGGTGCGGCCCACGTAGTGGTTGCGGATCATGCCCATTTCAAAGGGAATGCCCGAGGCTTCGGCGTAGCCGATGGCCGCATACATGCCGGAATCGGGAAAGGGCATGACAAGATCGGCCTTGACCGGTGCCTCCAGGGCTAAAGCCCTGCCGTGGGCCTTGCGGGTTTCATAGACATTCTTTTCAAAGATGGTGGAATCCGGCCGGGCGAAATAAATGTACTCGAAAATGCAGAAATGTCTTTTGGGTGCGGGATGGGGATTGAAGGAGCGGATGCCGTCCTCATGGATGATGACAATCTCACCGGGGTCCAGCTCCCGGATGAATTCTGCCTGCACGAGATCCAGCGCACAGGTTTCCGAAGCCAGCACATAGCGGCCGTTGAGTTTTCCGAGGCATAAGGGCCTGAAGCCGTTGGGATCTTTCATGCCGATGAGTTCTCCGTGGCTGGTGGCGGCCACAAAGGCGTAGGCCCCTTCCAGCCCTAAGGCCGTGCGGCACAGGGCCTCTT
>NZ_JAVETM010000058.1:0-13829 GCF_034006065.1 Desulfobotulus sp.
TGAGCTTGCCGCAGGGATCAGCACCCTCATCGTATCGGTCTGCTATCTGATCCCCCAGATGGTGGGGGCAGGGGTTCTCATTACCCCTCTTCTGGGTCTGGAGCATCACTGGGGTGTGATCATCGTAGGCTGCATTGTGACCTATATTGTGGCCACGGCCGGCATGACCTCCACCACCTATGTACAGTTTATCAAGGGGGGCTTGCTGATCATCTTCTCATTCATCATGACCCTTGCCATCCTGAACTATGGCATCAACAAAAAGCCATCTGAAAACTATCGTGATTTTAAAACCCTTGCCGCAACCGTTGAGGCGGGTAAGGTAACAGGCGTGGCAGATGCCTCCTATACCCTTCTGGGTTCTGTTCAGGTAGGTCAGGATCAGTTTGTCAAACTTGAAAAGGATATGCTTGTCAACTGGTGGTCCCTTGCAAAGGTGGATGGGGCCTATGTGCTGAAGGAAGCCTTGAGTGTCGTTCGCCTTGCCAATGGTGAGGAGATGTACAATGGTGCCCCCAAAACCGAGCAGCGTTTCTTCCAGGTGGGGCATGCCAGCAAGATCATTGTGGACGGCCAGGAAGTTGATAAAACCGGTCCCCTTGGTCCTTTTAAATTTCTCAGCACCATTACCAGCAGTGAGATTGTCCGCTTTAAAAGAGTCCTTTTCATGGATGGAGAAGACCGGGTCATGGTCTGGAAACAGGCACCTACCCAGGGTACGGACATCATGAAGCCAGGTCTTAAGGTAAATCTGGGTGAAGGCACGGGTTTCCTTGGCAACCTGAATTTTGTTTCCCTGATGCTGGCGCTTTTCCTCGGGACTTCCGCACTGCCCCATGTTCTGATCCGTTACTATACGGTCCCCAGCCCTAAGGATGCCCGGAAATCTACCATCGTCGCCATTGGCTCCATTGGTTTCTTTTACATCCTTACCGTTTTCATGGGTCTTGGTGCCATGGTGACCGGTGTTCTGGATCTTGAGAGCAGCAACATGTCGGCTCCGCTTTTAGCCAAACATTTTGGTCTTGTGCTCTTTGCCTGTATCTCTGCCATTGCCTTTGCCACAGTACTCGGTACGGTTTCAGGTCTTATTGTCGCCTGTTCCGGTGCCGTGGCCCATGACCTGGTTTCCAATTACATGGGGATCAATCTTTCGGACAGAGGACAGGTTCTTGCCGGCAAGGCGGCAGCCGTGGGCGTGGGCATCATAGCCATGATCCTGGGCATCATTTTTAAAGGGATCAACGTCTCTTTCCTTGTGGGCCTTGCCTTTGCGGTGGCAGCCGCAGCCAATGCCCCGGCCATCATCATGATGTTGTTTTGGAAAAAGACCACAGCCCAGGGTATTATTGCTTCCATTTTTGTCGGCATTGTGACTTCCCTTGTGATTATTCTTTTTTCTCCCAGCACCTATGCAGACCTGTACAAGATCACGGCAACGGCTCCCATTCCTTTGGATAATCCCGGAATCATCGCCATCCCCTTGAGCTTTATCACCCTCGTGGTTGTTTCGCTTCTGACACAGAAAGAGGCAAAGACTGTAACGGCTTAAAGCGCGTATCCTTATCCTGCTCAGAAATGTCCTATGCTTAATCCGGAAGGGGGATCACTTTTTAAGTGGTTCCCCTTCTTTCGTTTTTTCAAAGACCCGCAGCCTGAGGTGGATCATTTTGTATGTTTTTTTAACATAAAGCGGAATTTCTATACCTCTTCTTGTTTGTTTTTGTCAATGGTATTTTTGTTTTAAAGCATATGTGTATATAAAGTTGACATTGGGGCTTTGGATCTGTACAAGGTAGGCTCTCTGGATATGGTGTCTGTCCAGAATAATCAAAGCTTTATCCAGGGTGTGGAAGGGCTCTTTTTTTTGAAAAACAACGGCAGGGTTTCTCTTTTTTCCTGTGTGCTTGCGGAGCTGGCTCCGCTGGGACGGATGATATGGAGGGAGGCAAGGATCCTTTCAAAAAAGGAGGATCGGCCAAGGCGGACCTCATGATTGACCTTGATCAGGTTGAAATTGGCATCGAGAATGGCAAAGCCGCGCCAGGCGATGCAGATGCCGTGATACCGCGTTTGCCCATCCACGTAATCGTGCCACCTGTGATGGTGGCCGAAGAGCCAGAGTCTGGGGTTGAAATGCTGGGTCAGCTCTTCGCTGCGGGGAAAACCGGGGTTACGGTAGTAATGTACGCCCGGACTGTTGGGAACGCCAATGCCTGTGGGACAGTCATGGGTGATGATGATGTCTGCGGCCTCCGGTGGGAAGGAGAGGCAGCGATCAATCTGGGGGTTGGTGATGAGGGTGCCGTATCCTGTCACCAGGGGGTCCATGTAGCCTGTTCCGCCCAGGGCCAGGAATCTGTGCCCGTCTATGGTGTGCAGGGATGCCCGGGGCAGGTAGGTGAAGCAATCCTCGTATTCTTTGACAAGCTTCTGGATTTTATAAAAATCCTCATGATTTCCCTCAATGAGGTAAAGGGGCTTCAGAAATCGTTTGTGATGTTTTCTGAAATAAGCTCTGAGGTGGGAGGCGTAGAGCCCAAAGTCTCCTAAGTGAATGACACAGGCAATGGGAAGCCCCAGAACATTTTCCGCGTATTCAATATGCTTGTTCACTGCGTCATAGTAGCAGTGAGTATCGGTCACAATGAGTATCATCCGTTATTGATCTGTCCGGTAAAATCATAGCTCAATTTTACCTGAAAGTTTTTGGTTTGGGAGAAGATTTCCTTGAGCAGTTTTTGTTCGATGGATGTGAGGCTGCGTGGGAAAACATGGTTGGACGGGCTGTGTTTGCCCGAAGCAATGGCCTTTGCATGGACGCGTAGACGGATCTGCATGAGATAGGTATAGGCCTGAATCATTTCTTGATGGTTGATATCGTTGAGGATTTTGAGTTCGTGGAGGGTGTCCAGCCGTGTGATGGTGTTGGCGGCTCGGATTTTGTTCTTGATGGCGTAGATCCTTGCAAAGTCCACAATGGGCATCATGGCGCTTTTCATTTCAAAGGCTCCGCGCTTAGGGCCGGATGTTTCCACAATGAAATTGCCAAAGAGTCCGATGGGGGGAGCCATTTGCAGGATATTTCTTGCAAGCATCTGGAAGAAACGGAAGTTTTCCGATGCAATGCCTTCGATGTGGCAACGAAGCTCGTCTTCCAGAGCGGTGTCACCATAGGCGGTGCGGAAATCAAAAAAGATCTTGATCCGCAGGAGATCTTCGGCTGTGGCGGAAAAAATCCACCGACTGAAGTACTGTTTCCAGGTGGAGAGGGGTTGGCAGTATTCCGGGTTCATGGCCATGTTGTTGCCTTCGCAGAAGGTGTAGCCTGCGGCGTTCATCCAGGTGCAGACTTTTTTCCCCAGGGCGAGGAAGTATTTCTGGACAGACGGTTCCTGATCTGCGGGAACATCCTCGAAAATGATGGCATTGTCCTGATCGGTTTTAAGGGTCTGTTCCTCGCGACCCACGCTGCCAAAAACAATAAAGGCAAACCGCGTGGGAGGGGGGCCCAGCTCCTGGGTGGCGAATACAATGAGGCGCGTCAGTATGGTGTCGCTGATCTGGGTGGTGAGGCTGTTGATGTTCTGGGGCTTGACACCGCTTTCGATCAGGGTGGTGAGAAGAAAGGGAGCAATGCCGCTGGTTCTGATGAGTTCGTCCGGGCTTGAGGATTCCCGTATGGCGTCCAGGAGGACGGAGGGTGAATAGTGCTGGATGGCCAGAATGTCATTGCCTGTCATGTTGCCGATGATGTCTCCTTTGTTGTTGGTGATAAAGAGATGGGGATGGCGATTGTGGCGCATGTCCGCCCAGGCTTCAAAGACGGATGCCTGCTCCGGAAGCGTGGGGATGGGAGAAGACATGATGGCTGAAACGGGCGTTGTGAGGGGAGGCATCTTCTGGCTGATGGCCTGCCGGATTTCCTGATCACTCAGCCAGCCCGTGATCTTGTCCGCCTCCCTGACCAGCAGGGCATGCGCATGTTCAGCTTCCATCATGCCGATTGCCTCGTAAATCGGGGTGGATGCCGGGCAGTCCGTGGCAGGCCGGAGACTGAGGCTGCCAATGCGCTGGTTGTGGTACATGAGGGCGGCCTGCATCTGGGAGATGAGTCTGGTGTTTCTTTCTTCCTGAAGCACAAGGGCACTGATGTCTTCCAGAATTCCGTCGAAACAGGAAATTCTGCCGTTCTTATCCAGAACCCGGACGCCCCAGATGGCTGCATGGAAAGAGGAGCCATCCTTGCGGACAAACCTTACAATCTCGCGTTTGAGCCCATGGGGACCTGTGGCGTGGCCTAGGGTTTTGTAGTCATCCCGGTTAAAGTAAAGATCTAAAAGGGGTTCGGCAAAGAGGCTTTCCTTGGAGGGATACCCAAGAATCTGTACCAGGGCGGGATTGGCCTCAATGAATCTGGGGTTTTTTCCAAGACTGATGCGGAAGAGGCCGACATTGAGATTGTTGACCATGGAACGGAATTTCTCTTCGCTGGCCCCCAGGCGGCTGCGCTCTTTTTTTCTTGTGGTGATGTCTGAAACAACGGCCATGAATCCGGTTTTTCCCCCAAGAGAAATGGGAGCCGCAGACAGGGTGATGTCGATCAGGTTTCCGTTTTTGCTGCGGATCTGGGCTTCAAACCGTTCGGGGACGCGCCGTCCTTCCAGAAGCAGGGTCATGAAATTATTTTCCCCTGGGTCTTCGGAGGGAAGGAACAGTCTGGCGGTTTCCATGCGGAGCAGTTCTTCCAGGGAATACCCGAGAAGATCTGCAATGGGTTGGTTGGCATACATGATGGTGCCTTCAAGGGACATGACCATGCCCTCTGCGGCAGACTCCACAAGGGTGCGGTATTTTTCTTCGGATTCCCTGAGGGCTTTTTCGGCAAGTTGCTGCTTTTTCATGGCTTTGTAGCTCTGGCTGGCAATGAAGGCGAGCAGAAGAGAGATAATGAAAAGGATGGAAAGCGATATCTTGATGAGATTGTTGGTGATGGTTTTGATTTCCGCCTTGACGTCATCGATGTAGATGCCCGTGCCGATGATCCATCCCCAGGGGGCAAAGCCCTTGACATAGGAAAGCTTGGGAATGATGCGCGCTTCTTCATCCTGCCACTGCCAGCTGTATGCGACATAGCCGCTTCCCTGTGCGGTCACGAGCTTGACCATTTCAATGAAAATGCGCTTGCCATCAGGATCCGTGTAATTGGCGAGGCTGGCCCCATCCAGGTCGGGGCGGTAGGGATGGATCACCATGCGGGGGGACATGTCGTTGATCCAGAAGTAATCCTTCATTTCATGGCCATAGTGCAGATTTTTAATCTGGTCCATGGCCTGTCTCTGGGCCTGGAGGGTGTCAATCCGTCCCAGCTGCACCTCATTTTCCAGGGTGGAGAGAATGGTCCATGCGGAGTTGGTGAGCTCCCGGATCATTTCCCTTTTTCTTTCAAGGCTGTTGTTTTCTATGGTGGGGATGATAATGGAAAAAAAAGCAGCCAGAAAAAGGGCCATGGTGAGAATGGTGGGAAGGATGAAGCGGACGAGAAAGGAGCTGATATGTGCGGAATTTCTGGATGAGGTCATTCAGGCCCCCGGTTTGGATGGATGTGGGTGAAAAAAGATAAGATGTCCAAGGGAAGAATCTGGGTGTTGCTGTGTGGATAAAGTTTTATTTTTCATATGTTTTTTATACGTTAACTTCCATTGTCGGGTCAAGGATAAAGCCCGTTTTGTGCGGTCATATCTGAGAGAAGATGCCTGGGTGACAAAAAAGAAGCGGATGAATTTCGGGAGTCAAAAGGCATATTTTTATATGCTTGATTTTAAATGGAGATCTTGTGAATGATCGCGCCTCATATTGCCTTTCCATGGGGAAGTTTTATCGGTCGGGTCGTGGTGCCCACATTGCTTACCATCGTTCTTTTCATCTCTGCCTTTTTTTTTGTGATTATCCCCATCATCAAGGACAGTGGGATGGAGAGAAAAAAGGAGATGATCCGGGAGCTTACCAATTCCGCATGGAATATCCTGGCCAAATTGCACAATGATGAGCGTCTGGGCCTTCTTACCCGCGAGCAGGCCCAGTTTCAGGCCATTGAGCAGATCCGAAATCTGCACTATGGCCATGAGATGAAGGAGTATTTCTGGATCAATGACATGAGTCCGCGGATGATCATTCATCCCAATCGCCTGGATCTCATTCAAAAAGATCTTTCGGATTATGCGGACCCTGACGGCAAGCGTGTGTTCCTTGAAATTATCCGGCTGGTGTCCGAGGAGGGGTCGGGCTATGTGCGTTACAAGTGGCAGGCCCATGAGGATCCTTCTGTCATGGTGCCCAAGGTTTCCTATGTCAAGGGGTTTGCTCCCTGGGGATGGGTGATTGGCACGGGTATTTATGTGGATGATATCTATGCGGAAATGAATCTGCTTGTGGAGCACATTGTGGCGGTTTCTCTGGTCATTGTCATGCTGAATGCCTTTATTTTTCTGCATATCATCCGGGGAACCTACCTGACCCATAAAGAGCAGCGGGCGGCTGCGCTGGAACTCAGAAAGGCCAAGTCCTCCCTGGCGCTTTCGGAAAAAATGGCCTCCCTCGGCAGGTTGTCCGCCATGGCGGCCCATGAAATCAATAATCCTCTTTCTGGGATTCTCTCCTATGCCAGGCTTTCTGCCCGCTACCTTGAGAAGGATACGGTAAGCAGGCAGGACCTTAATGGGGTGGTGGAGAATCTGCGGATTATTGCGGGCGAGGCGAAAAGATGCGGGGATATTGTGAAAAACCTGCTTTTGTTTGCCAAGCAGTCCCTGCTTTCCGTGCAGCATGTGCATATGAATGAAATCATTGCCTTAAGTGTCCGCGTCATTGATCACACGGCAAAAATGCGGGGCATCCGTCTGAAGGCGGAGCCCGGTGCTGGCGATGATCTGGTGCAGTGCGATCCCGGGGCCATGCAGCAGATTCTTGTTGCCCTCATCATCAATGCCATTGAATCCTCCGAAGAGGGCGGCGTTGTGTTTGTGCGGGCGGTGTACGATCGGGAGGATTCGGTCTGTGTGGAGGTTGAGGATAATGGGTGTGGCATTGATGAAAAGGATATTCCGTACATCTATGACCCGTTTTTTTCCACAAAACAGGAGGGCAGCAGTCTGGGACTGGGACTCTCTGCGGTATATGGCATTGTGCAGCACCATTCAGGGGATATCCGTGTGCAGTCGAAGAAGGGCTCAGGCACAAAATTTTCCATTACTTTGCCCAGGGTGTATCGGGAAAAAGGTGAAAACGGAACGGGGAAGCAGGGCGTATGAAACCTTCGGATATAGCGATTTTGATTGTTGATGATGAAGCCTCCATCAGAAACTCCCTTGCCCAGTGGTTTGAGCTGGATGGGTACCGTGTGGGAACAGCGGAAGATGCCAGCAATGCTTTGGTGCAATTGCAGAAGGATTCCTGGGATATCGTGATGCTGGATATCAAAATGCCGGGAATGGACGGCCTTGAATTGCAGCGAAGAATCCGGAAAATGGATGAACATATCATCACCATCATGATGACCGCCTTTGCATCGGTGGATACGAGCATACAGGCCCTTAAGGAAGGGGCCTTTGACTATGTGGTCAAGCCTGTGGACCCCGATGACATGGGGCACCTCATCCGGAACGCGGTGGAAAAACGAAGACTTTTCTATGAAAATCGTCAGCTCAGGCAGCATATCGAGGGAATCTCTCTTGCCGATGAAATCATTGGTGAAAGCCCTGGGATCAAGAAAGTGATTGATAAGATCATTGAGGTGGCGCAGACGGATGCCGCTGTGCTGATCCGGGGGGAGCATGGCGTGGGCAAGGAGTTGGTTGCAAAGGCCATACACAGCAACAGCATGCGCAGGTACGCGCCCATGATAGCCGTGAACTGCGCCGCACCTTCCGAGGCCTATCTTGAAACCGAGTTGTTCGGCCATGAAAAGGGTGCTTTTCCCGGAGCGCTGTACAGCCGCCAGGGACGATTTGAGATGGCAGATAATGGCACCCTCTTTTTTGATGAGGTGGGGGGAATCACGGAAAAAGTGCAGGCGGATATTCTTGGGGTGATGGAAAGAAAAAAACTTGTGCGCCTGGGGGGAGATCGGGAGATTGCGGCGGACTTTCGCGTGGTCTCTTCCACGACCCAAGACCTTGAACGCCTGGTGCACAACGGCGCTTTCCGGAAGGATCTCTATTACAAGTTGAATGTTGTGACCATCACTATTCCCCCTCTGCGGGAGAGACGTCTGGATATTCCGTCCATTGCAAGGTTTTTCATCAAAACCTATTCCCGCTCCATGAATAAGGCGGTGTTGGATATTTCCAATGATAGCCTGGACATGCTGGTGGACTACCATTGGCCTGGCAATGTCCGGGAGCTCCGGAATGTGATTGAACGGGCCATGGTGGTGGCCAAGGGCAATCTGATTGAACTGGAGGATCTTTCCTTTTTCTTTCCGGTTTCGGAAGGAGAAGCCGCAGAGCCGGTTTTATCCCTTGAAGAGATGGAGAAAAGGCATATCCAGAAGGTTCTGAATCTGACCCATGGGAATATTGCCCAGGCCGCAGGCCTTCTCAAGGTGAGTCGTTTGACAATGTATAACAAAATCAAGAAATACCAGTTGAAAAAATAGGTTTTTTTCTGTGTGGGCGCCAGAATCCGCCCTGGGCGAAAGCTTTGCATACAAAAAGTCTTTCACCCAGGGCTGTTGTTTTTTTAAGAAACATCGTTGAATGAGAGGGCGTGTGTTTTGGGATGTAAGGCGCAGGATCTGGGGTGTTTCGGGAATTTTGTTTCGGGACAAAAGTGTTAAAAGATTTTACATGTAAAAAAATTTAAAAAAATATTGTTGACAAAATAAACAGGTTTTCCCTATAAGACTCCCGTATCGTGTATATAAAATTAAAAAATTCTGGTTTTCAGGGTTGGATTTTTGAAAACGTAAGATGGACATTCTGGGGAAAAGGGGTGTCCTGGCATGAAAGAAAACCCCTGGGGAGGAAAAACTCCGGGGATGATATAGATGTTTGTGAACAATGTTTTTTGGGAGGTTCTGCAGGAAAAGGGGTGGGGGGTTTTAATCTGAATGGATGTCTTGTTTTTGGATTCATGTGGGATATTTGAAAAAATGATTTTTGAGTTAATTCCAGGGAGGAGCAAAAATCAGATTTTTTAACAGGTCCCAGGGTATCCGGATTCTACGACAAAAATTCAGGCTTTATATCTAATCTCTATTATTCTTCTTAAAAGGAGTTTTTTTCATGGTTTATACACAGGTTGCCCCGATGATCGGGCCCATGGCGTATGCATTTGCACTGACCATACCCATTGTTTTGATTGCAAGGAGTGTGTTGGCGGGTACCAAGTACTCCCCCATTCTCATCGTGGTGGTTTTCGGTCTGTTTATGGGATTTGCACTCCGGCATACGGGCATGGTGCAGCCGGGCCTGAAGGAGTTTCCCTTTGTCGTCATGACGGCCAATGTGACCATCATTGCCCTGATTGCCAGTTTCTTTGCCGGTGGGCAGGAGCTTTACAGGATTCTCAGGGGCATTGAGGCCAAACCGGATGAGCAGGTTGTGGCTTCGTCCGAGGAACTTGTGCTGGGCACCACAAGCACCCAGTTTGTGTTCATCATCCGGGCCTTTTTCCTGATGCTGGGGATCCAGGGCCTTTACCGCACCATCGCGGGCGCGCCTGCGGGGGATGTACTGGCCAACGTTTATCCCCTCATCGGCTATGTGGGCATCATTTTGTCTCTGATCCTGATCGACCCCAAGGCCGTTGTGAAGGATAAGCGCCTTTACATTAAAAAAGGTTTCCTCGAAATTGTTCTTTGCCTGGTGATTCTGCTGGTTTCAGCCTATATTACCAAGTTCGTCAAGCCGACCATCGCACTTCCCCAGATTTTCTTTGCCATGATGGTTTCCGCATCCCTCGGCGCCATCATGCACAACTGGCAGTTCGGTCCGACCCTGCGCTCCCTGCTTTTTGCCGGTATTCCCGTGGTTCTGGCCGCAAACTTCCTTGTGGGCGGCACACTCATTGCCGATGCCTTTGCCATTGAAGGCATGAACTCCGTCATGGCCTATGGCTTTTTCGGTCAGGTATTCTGGATGTTTGGTGGTATGAGCCTTCTCATCTTCCTCGGCAAGGCCAATCATGTGCGTAACCTCGCTCCAGGTATGGCGGGCTCCCTTTCCCACACGGGTCTTACCGGCGCCTGCACCGCAGGGGATATGGGCGACAAGGCCGCTTCCAGGGCCCCCATCATGATCAACGTGCCTTTCTTTGGCCATGTCTTTGTCTTTTCCATTCTGGCCATGAGCGCCCAGCAGGGGGAAATGGCCTACTTCTGGGGCGGGCTTGTGGCCCTGGTGGGGATTGCCCTGACCGCCTGGTCCTTTGTCCTGCTGCGCAAGGCCAATGGCTCCGATGCTGCGGAAGTGAAGGGGCTGCTCTTCTTCTGTTTCGGCTGGCAGCTCACGGCGGTGTTTGGCGGTCTCATGCTGCTTTGCCTGGGAGGCATGCCCATCAATGACGCGGCTATGGCCAAATCGGCAGGGATTTCCCATTTCGGTCTTTTTGCAGCTGTTCAGGAGGGAATGTTCGGAACCCGTTCCGCAACCCTGATCCCCTTTATATTCGCCATGCCCTTCCTGGTGCATCCCCTGGTCTTTGGCATGTTTGGTAAGGCCATGGAAAATGGAGGAAAAATGCCGGAAAAGGTAGTGTATGCACTGGGTGCAACGGGTTTTGTTGCCGTGGTACTGGCGGCCTTTATGATTAACTAAATGAGTGATCAACGAGTCTTGTTGTTGGTTTTTGAGCAGAAAAAGCCCCGTCCTTTACGCTAAGGGCGGGAAGATATGGGTGACGCAGGGCAGCTGTGCTGTCTGGCGTCACCTTTTTTTGTGGGTTTTATCGAGGTTGGGGATATGGTTGTAGGACAGTTGCCTCGCTTAGGTCCATGTTGTACAAGCTCATGGGGTATTGGATCCTTGGTGAGGGTTTTTTCTTTTTGTTCTTTTTTGTTTCAAAACGGTTCTTTATGAATGTGCCATTATGTTTGATTTTTATCGGACATTTCGCTTTTAAAAGCTTTTAGATGAAAAATGGCGTTTTCATCCGTTTTTTTTCATTTAACAGAGCATACCGTTTCTATTCCATTTCATTCATGTAAAACTACGTTATCGGCATGAATATTCCCAATTTTCATTTCAGGATGTGCCTTTTTTGAGAGGGGGACGAGAAAAAAGTTTCATGGCCGATGTTTCTGCTGGATCATCTTTTGCATTTTCTTTTTGGATCAATGCTTGGATACAGGTCCCGGCATTCAGGGATGCGGGATTTTTTTAACCCTCGCATGTCCCGGAAAAGCATGTGAAGTAAAGGTGGATGTCTAAGCCTTAAAGCCCATCTTTTTATACGGAACTTTAAAAGATTTTTGGAGGCAGCATGCAGCAACTCGAAATCCTGATTGACCGCATTCTTTCCCGTGTGAATCTTAACCTCAGGCCTTTCAATTTTAAGGTGGACGAATCCATACGGAATCTTGTTTCCAGTGAGAAGCTTACCCGTTTTTATGGATTTTACGGTGTTACCAGCCAGCATCCCCTCCAGTTCAATTTCTCCAGATCCAATGTCGGTGGCAGTTATTTCCTCGGTAAATGTGTGGTGGACCACTCCATTCTCCATAAATGTGATATCCGTGGGGATGAATTAAAGCGCAAAGGCGATACCTTTGAGCACAACGGGGGTACCATTGTTCTTGGGGATGATGAAATCATCCGTATCCGGGACAGTTTTTTAATCCACACCCTTGTGCACAATTATTCCCATGATCCGGAACATCCGGAAGAATTTCTGATTCAGAACACGGCGGCAGCCCATTACGCCAACATTCACGGAGCGCCTGTGGAAGGCTGTTTCCTCGGGCCCTTTGCCACGGTGGACCTGTGCACCCTGCACGGTTGCAAGATCGGCACCTTTTCCTATGTACAGGCCGGGGATCTTTTCCATGAGAATATTCCCGACGGCACCATCTGGGTTAAAAGGGATAATTTTGAGTTCAGATACACCTTTGATGAAAAGGGGCTTGCTCCCTATATCCATTTTGAGCCGGGTAAACTGCCCGAAGGCATTATCATGGATTTTGTGGAAAGCCGGAAAGAGGGTTTTCGGGAAGTTTTTGAAAATCCTTACTGTGAACTCCCCATTGATGTGCCCGAAGGCAGCGCTGTGAGTCCCTATTCTGTCATCCGGGGGCAGACCGTGGTCCAGGAGCTGGTGCTGGTGTCCCAGCGGGCCTATCTGGACAGCGCCTGGATGGGACCTGGGGCCAATGCCCAGGAAAATTCCTATATCATCAATTCCAGGCTTGAAAAAAATGATGTCACGGCCCATGGCGCGAAAATCATCAATGCCCATCTGGCGGAAAGGGTTTTTGTGGGTTTCAATTCCTTTGTGCGGGGAGCTGAAGGAAATCCACTGAAGATCGGAAAGGGATGTATGGTCATGCCCCATACCATCATTGATCTTGAGGAAGGACTTGAGATTCCGGCAGAAACGGCTGTCTGGGGCCTGATCCGGAATGCCGAGGACTTAAAGCTTCACAGCATTGCCTTAAAGGACCTGGAGACGATCACAGGAGAGGTCTCCCTCGGGAACATGGTTTTCAAGGGGAACGGGAAAGCTTTTGCGGATGTCTTCAGAAAGCGCATTGACCATATCCTTGAGGTGAACGGGGCTTACTATAAGGAGACCGGCCAGAAGGGGCATGCCCAGGATGACAGCTTCATATCCTTTAATATCATTCAGCCCTATCTGACGGGAAGGTACAAGGGACTTTTCCCCACCATTGATATCAGGCCCTGAGCCCATTCACAGGCCCTCCACCGTCTCCCGGAATTCCGGGAGACCCGTTTTTGTGAACAAACAATCAAGCCGCCTGCGCAGAAATCATGTGCAGGCGGCTTGATTGTTTATCCGGCGAAAGCGGAACCCCGTTTATTTGCAAGAAAATGGATAAAGTGTCCCTTCCGAACGAATTCATGGGAAGCACAGCCTGCCAGCTCAATCATTGGACCATATCCAGTAAATGGTTTGAAGAGTCAGGTTTGTTCTTGATGGATCTGATAGGGTGAATGCTTTCCCGATCAGGCGGAGATCAGGTTGAATAGAGGTCGGGTACGAGGGGTGTGAGAAGGGATCCTGCAGAGCGGGTCTGTCTGTGCTACCCTGCGCCATTGCGGAAGACGATTGCCTGTTTTCTTAACGAGATATTGAAAGTGATGTCGTGGCGTGACATTCAAAAAAGGATGCGCGGATGATGGGCTATGCCCACCGGATTGCCTGGATAATGGCGCGAAAAGCTTGCGCGCAAGATATTTATGACCCAGGGTCACTTTATATTTTCCTTGATTTTTATTGTTTCCTTGTTTATAAGTTTCCCATTGTTCTGATCGTTTTATGATTTACTTTCTTTACGCCTTCATTTCCGTACGGATGTGTGAACCAGCAAGGCCTTTTATGGGGCATTCTTGTTTTTTGCATATACGCAGAGGGCTTGCTCGCACGGAAATTCGCATGGGGAAGGAGTCCTTTCGCAGAATATTACTGCGATCAGGAGGTTGTTGATCTTGCTGTGAATCATATGCACAGGTGGGGGCTGAAATGATAGGGAAAAAAGATCTTGATCCGGTTTTTGGTGTGCATGGTCTGACCCTGGTGGAGCTGATTATCGCCATGGCTGTTTTC
Organism: Desulfobotulus sp.; assembly: GCF_034006065.1. NCBI lineage: Bacteria > Pseudomonadati > Thermodesulfobacteriota > Desulfobacteria > Desulfobacterales > Desulfobacteraceae > Desulfobotulus > Desulfobotulus sp. Next base: position 13,783 of record NZ_JAVETM010000058.1, read on the forward strand.
GCTATTTTAAGCGGTATTGCTGTTCCGCGATTCAAGGAACAGGTGCA
>NZ_JAVETM010000018.1:0-68018 GCF_034006065.1 Desulfobotulus sp.
TTTGCGGCGCTTGTTTTCTCCGTGGGGGGTGCGGGCTCGGGTCATGGGAACTCCGGCGGATCAGAAGGTGAAATCGATGCTGTACCAGTCTGTTTCAAAATTCCAGAAGGAGAGAAAAAAAAGGATATGGTGCAGATAAAGCGGCAGGGTGAGTTCGCTGAGCTTGGCCTTGGCCCGGAGCCTGTATGCCCGCCCCTTTTCCATTTCTTCCACCTGGGCGATGACCAGGTTGGAAATATTGCACATTTTTCGTTTGGCTTCTTCAAAATCCTGGGTGACGTGGGGGGCAAAACCCTCCCAGGACCGTGTGACCGTGTAGGTTTCCCGGATGGCGTTGTAGCGGATGGTGTGGGTGAGCTTGATGTCGGAAAGTTCCAGGGAAGGGCGGAAACGTCGCGGACTTTCCAGCACCAGGTAATAGGAAAAGGTGACGGGAACGCCGCTTTGTACGGCAGCTTCGATTTTCGGGGTGAAGGCCCCTTCCGTGCGCAGGTAAACCTCAAGAACCTGGTCCCGGTTGGCCAGGATGAGGTTGGTGATGGCCGCTTCCTTGGCGTGGGCGCTGGCCCAGAAAGGGAAACCTGAAAGGAAAAAAAGGAAAAGCAGGAAGAAGAAACACCTGAACCCTTGCCGCGCGGGATTGGAGGATGACAGCCTGCAAAGGGATGGGTTCATGGAGATTTTCCTGCTCTTGAAGGCCTAATCCCTGGGGCGGGGCGCCACAAGGGAGCGGATCCAGCCAAAGATCGTGTTGCCGCGCAGAAGATCCCGATCCAGCAGATCAAACTGACGGCCGACCTCCCTGGGATCGGAGAGCCAGTCACCCCGGGTGACGATTTTACGGTCCGGATCCAGGGTGCGGAGAACCTGAGCGGGGTTGCCTGCGGCAATGCAGTTTTCGGGAATATCTTTCACCACCACGCTGCCTGCACCGATGATGCTGTTTTTCCCGATGGTGACACCTTTGCAGACAATGACACTGTCGCCCAGCCAGACATTCTCTCCGATGATCACCGGGCGGGTGACGCCGATGGGCATGGATCGGTCATAGATGTCATGCCAGTCTGCGTCTGTGATGTACACGCCGTTGGCCAGCATGGTATTGGCACCAATAACGATTTTTTCCGCAGCACTGATCCGGGCGCCCGGACAGATCAGGCAGTATTCACCGATTTCAATGCCGTGAATATCTTTTCTGTCGCTCCATACACAGAGCCGGACCTTGGCATCAGGACTGGCGATGAGGGTGGTATAACTGCCCACGCGCACAGGACCACCAAAGACTTCCATATGCCAGGGCTTGATGGCGTGGATGCCATGGCCTAAGGATTCAAACTCCGGCTTCAGGAATTTTTTTAAGTAAAATTTCTGAAACCGGTTGTAGGCTTTTTTAATGAAATAGGGACGGTGATCCTTACGCAAGGGAAACCTCGAAATTAATTTTAAAAATCATCCGTAACCACACCATAGGGATTTTTTGCCCAGAACCCATGGTCAAAAAGATCCCCGGCCGACGTGATCCCGTAAAGGGCGTCAGCGGCCATGAGTACCACGGCATTGGTCCAGGTGAGCTTGTCCTCGGGCCAGATCACCATGTCCGGAAAGGTGAAGCCGCACCAGAAGGAGCCGTCTTCATAGCGCCGGTCCAGAATCCAGTTAAAGACGATGCGGGCCTGACCGGGGTTGCCCATGGCGGCAAGGGCAAGGACGAGTTCGGAGGTTTCCGCCATGGTGACCCAGGGCTGGTCGGAAACGCAGCGCACCCCCATGCCTTCCACCATGAATTTCTTCCAGTATTTTTCCATGCGGCGCTGGGCCTCTGCGCCCGAAAGGGCGCCACAGAGTACGGGGTAGAACCAGTCCATGGAGTAGCGGGATTTGGACACATTGAACACGTGGCGGCGGTGGCGGATGGCATGGCCCAGTCGGGTAAGGGCGGTCTGCCATTGGGGTCGTTTTTGATCCAGGATGGCGGCAAGGGCGCAGGCACACTTCAGGCTCATGAAGATGGCGCTGGAGCCTGTGAGCAGGCACATGGGGTCGATTTTGCCTTCAGGACTTCTGGCCCACCAGATTTCTCCTTCCGGAGCCTGCATGTCCAGAATAAAACCCATGGCCTTTTCCAGCATGGGCCAGCAGGACACGAGAAATTCCCTGTCCTGATGAAGCCGCCAGTCGTGGAAAAGTCCCACGGCGATGTAGGCGGTCATGTTGGTATCCTGGGTGCGGTCGTCGGGCAGACCGTTTTTGTATGAGGCGTACCAGGCACCGTTTTCCAGCTGCTGATCCCTCAGCCAGAAGAACCCCTTCCGGGCGGCCTGGTGATGCCCGGTAATGGAAAGGCCCATGATGGATTCCACCATGTCCCAGGGATCGGTTTTTTCTCCTCCGCACCAGGGGATTTCTCCGGAATCCCGCTGGGCCGCCAGGATGCTGTCACCCACGGCCCGGATATCCAGGGCAAGGGGAAGGGTTTCTTTTGCCGTTCTGACTTCCATGTGCTGTCCTTAAATGTTTGCCGACCAGAAGGGGACAATACCGAAACGGTAAGATTCTTTTAAGCCAGGCCATACCGGAAAGCCCGACATCCCTGGAAAAAACGATCCTGACCCATACCAGAAAAAAAAAAGACCTGCAATGCATTCGTGTGGGATGCCGGATGGATGGGACTCTTGCGGGGGGTGGGAAAGGACAGGGCAGTAAAAAGAGCGGTCCCTCTTCTTCAGGGGTTTGGGCTGTGATTGTTTCGTTGACTTTTGCCCCCTTCTATCTTAATCAATAAATCTTGATGTATGAATCTTTCAACGGAGGCCCCATGGAAATTCACAGGACCCCAGGCAGTATGCAGAAACAGTCCCAGGCATGGAAAAAAGAGGGGCGAAGCATCGGCTTTGTTCCCACCATGGGGTTTTTGCATGAAGGTCATCTTTCCCTCATGGATATTGCGGCCCGTAACGCAGATCTGGTGGTGGTGAGTATTTTTGTCAATCCCACCCAGTTCGGCCCCACAGAAGACCTGGCAAGCTATCCGAGAAACCTTGAAAGGGATCTGGAACTGTGTCAGAGCCGGGGCGTGGCCGCGGTCTTTACTCCGGAGCCCCAAGACATGTACGGCCCGGAATTTCAGACCTATGTGACCCTGGAAAAATTGCCCAACCACCTCTGCGGCCTGTCGAGACCCGTTCATTTTCGCGGGGTAGCCACGGTGGTGAGCAAGCTTTTCAATATGGTTTTGCCGGATGTGGCGGTTTTCGGAGAAAAGGATTTTCAGCAGCTGGCCGTGATCCGGCAGCTGACGCAGGATCTGAATTTTCCCGTGCGGATTCTCGGAGGCCCCATTGTCCGGGAATCCGATGGCCTGGCCATGAGTTCCAGGAATACCTACCTGTCTTCCGGAGAGCGGGCTTCGGCCCTCTGCCTTTCCAGGGCCCTGGAAGGGGCGTCCAGACGCGTGAAAGAAGGGGAGATCCGCGCAGATCACATCCGCAGGGAGGCGGAGAAGGAAATCAGCTCCCATCCCTTTACGGAGATCGACTATGTGACCCTGTGCAGGCCCGATACCCTGGAAGAGGTGGAGGTGATTTCAGGCCCCACCCTGATGGCGCTGGCTGTGAAGGTGGGGAAAACCCGGCTGATTGACAATGCCGTGCTGACGCCCTGAGGGCAGATGCCGTACCTTGGGATCCCCGCTGGCGGAGTGAATGGATTTTTTTTTTTTTAAAGTGCTGGTTGATTGTCTTTCCATGTGGCGTTTGGGCCGCATATCAAAAAAAGGAGTTCTGATGAGTAAGGAACGCATGCTGTTTACTTCCGAATCTGTTACCGAAGGGCACCCTGACAAGGTGGCGGATGCCATTTCCGACGCTATTCTGGATGCCATCATGGCCCAGGATACCCGTTGCCGCGTGGCCTGTGAAACCCTGGTTACCACAGGTATGGCCATCATCGCCGGTGAAATCACCACCTCCTGTTATGTGGACATGCCCCAGATTGTCCGCAACACCATCCGGGAAATCGGCTACAATTCCTCGGACATGGGTTTTGACTGGCAGACCTGCGCTGTGCTGACCACCATTGGTCAGCAGTCTCCGGACATTGCCCAGGGCGTGGATCGGGGCAGTGAGGAAGAACAGGGAGCTGGGGATCAGGGCCTTATGTTCGGTTTTGCATGCAACGATACGCCGGAGCTGATGCCTGCCCCCATCATGCTGGCCCACCAGCTGACCCGCAGGCTGGCCAAGGTGCGCAAGGAAGGTGTGCTGAACTTCCTGCGTCCGGATGGCAAGGCCCAGGTAACGGTGGAGTATGAAGGCTGCAGACCTGTGCGCGTGGATGCGGTGGTGGTGTCCACCCAGCATACGCCGGAAGTGGCCTATGCCACCCTGAAGGAAGGGGTGCTGGAAGAGGTGATCCGCTCCGTGATTCCCGCCCACATGCTGGATGCTAAAACCAAATATTTCATCAACCCCACAGGTAAGTTTGTGGTGGGCGGACCCATGGGCGATTGCGGCCTCACGGGACGCAAGATCATTGTGGATACCTATGGCGGTCAGGGCAGCCATGGCGGCGGCTGCTTTTCCGGCAAGGATCCTTCCAAGGTGGACCGCAGTGCTTCCTACATGGGACGTTACATTGCCAAGAACATTGTGGCCGCAGGCCTTGCAGACAAGTGCGAGATTCAGGTGGCCTACGCCATTGGCGTGGCGGAGCCCGTATCCGTGCTGGTGAATACCTATGGCACGGGTAAGCTCAGTGAAACCCGGATGGGTGAAGTGGTGCGTTCGGTCTTTAATCTGCGGCCTGCGGGCATTATCCGTCAGCTGGATCTGCTCCGCCCCATTTACAGCCAGACCGCAGCCTATGGCCATTTTGGTCGCAATGAGCGGCCGGGCTTCACCTGGGAGGAAACCAACATGGTGGACGCCCTGAGGGCTGCCGCAGGCATCTGATCGGAAGAAAAGAAATACTGAAGAAGCTGAAAGGGCGACCCCAGGGTCGCCCTTTGTCGTTCGTTTTTCAGAAAGCTTGCGTCTTATGGATGGAGAGGGGATTTTTTTTGTTTTTCCGTTTTGGGCGGGATCACTTCGAGGAGGGCGCGTAAGGCCTTGTTCACGGATTCCGAGGTTTTGAAGACGCAGGCAATGTCCGGATCAAGGATAATGGAAACCGTTTGCTGTTCTCCTGCAAAACGGTTTTTTTTCGCTTGGGTATAATCCAGATCATATTCGGCCTGCATGTTATCCGAAGGGGTTTTCTTTTTCATGGCGCCTGATCTCCCTTGGGGTTGCATGGCGTGCGCTGATAATCCGCAGAATACCGTTTGTTTGCTCAGTAAAGATTACCAGCAGTATGCGATTTTTGCTTGAATGTCCAAGATGATTTCCCTCTGCTCCTCCAGAGAAGAGTGGCACACATCGTCAAAAATACAAGCGGAAATATCGGCAAAAACGCTCTGGGCCTCTTCAAACCGGATGCCGTGTTTTTTTAGATTTGCTTCGGCCTTTACCGTATCCCATTCGAAGGTCAATGCCATCCTGTCATATCCCCAGGTAGGCTTTTTTCACATCCTCGTTGGCCAGAAGGTTTTCCGCCGTATCTGAAAGGGTGATTTCTCCGTTTTCCATGACATAGCCCCTGTGGGCTGTTTTCAGGGCGAGGTTGGCATTCTGTTCAATGAGAAAGATGGTGGCCCCATCCCGGTTGATCTGCTCAATGATTTCAAAAATCTGTTTGATGATGAGCGGTGCAAGGCCCAGGGAAGGCTCATCGAGGAGCAGGAGTTTGGGCCGTCCCATGAGTGCCCGGGAGATGGCCAGCATCTGCTGCTCGCCTCCGGAAAGGGTTCCGCCAGCCTGTTTGCGGCGCTGGGCCAGGATGGGAAAAAGGGAGAAGATGTATTCAAGATCTGTTCTGATCCCTGCCTTGTCTTTACGGAGAAAAGCGCCCATTTCCAGGTTTTCCATGACCGTGAGCAGGGGGAAGATGTGGCGGCCTTCGGGCACATGGCAAAGGCCCATGGCCACAATTTTTTCCGGAGGCCTGCCTGTGATTTCCCTGTCCATGAAACGGATGCTCCCGCTTCTGGGCGGTGTGATGGCGGAGATGGATTTGAGGGTGGTGGTTTTTCCGGCGCCATTGGCGCCAATGAGGGCCACAATCTCTCCTTCGGAAATGTCGATGGAAATGTTTTTGAGGGCCCGGATGTTCCCATAATAGGTGTTGATGGCCTCAAGCGTCAGCATGGCTTTCCTCCCCGAGATAGGCTTTGATGACAAGGGGGTTGTTCTTGATGTCCATGGGAGCGCCTTCGGCGATCTTGGAGCCGTAATCCATGACAAAGATGCGTTCGGAGATATTCATGACAAGCTTCATGTCGTGCTCAATGAGAAGGATGCTGATGCCATCCTCATCCCGGATTTTACGGATCAGCTGATCCAGCTCCAGGGTTTCAGAAGGGTTCATGCCCGCAGCAGGTTCGTCCAGAAGAAGCAGGAAGGGATCCGTGGCCATGGCCCTTGCGATTTCAAGACGCCTCTGGGCACCATAGGAAAGGTTTTTGGCCAGCTCATTCACCTCTGCGGAGAGACCGACTTTTTTGAGAAGGGCATAGCAGTACTCCGCCGTTTCCCTTTCCTCCCGCCGCACGGACGGTGGACGGAAGATGGCTCCCAGGATTCCGGAGCGGGTCCGGACGTGGCGTCCGATCATCACGTTTTCAAGTGCGGTCATGTTGGGGAAAAGGCGGATGTTCTGAAAGGTTCGGGCCAGTCCTTTTTCCGTGACCTTGTTGGCCTTCATGCCATTGATGCGCAAGCGCGGTTTTTCCGGAGGCGTGATGAAAATATCCCCGTGGGTGGGGGTGTAGATACCTGTGATGCAGTTGAAAAATGTGGTTTTACCCGCGCCGTTGGGACCGATGAGGGCAACGATCTCGCCCTTTCGGATATCCAGGCTGACCCGGTTCAAGGCCCTTAAACCGCCGAAATCCATGGTAAGGGTCTGGACTTTTAAAATGGGTTCCATGGTTTAAGCCGCCCCTTTGTCTTGGTGAAATTCATAGGCTTTGCGTTTGCTCTGGATCAGGCCCTGGGGACGGAAAACCATCATGAGGATCATGGCAGAACCGAAGATCAGCATGCGGTAATTGCCCACTTCCCGGAGATACTCGGGCAGGAGGATCATGATCAACCCCCCCAGCACCACGCCGAGGATGGAGCCCATGCCGCCCAGAACCACGATGGAGAGAATGATGACAGACTCCATGAAGGTGAAGCTTTTGGGATTGATGTAGGTATTGTAACCGGCAAAGATCACGCCCGCCATGCCCGCCCACATGGCGCCCAGGGCAAAGGCGGAAAGCTTGACGCCTGCTTTGTCGATGCCCATGGCCTGGCAGGCGATCTCATCTTCCCGCAGGGCCACCCAGGCCCTTCCCAGCCTGGAATTCTGGAGGCGGTTGATCACAAAGATGGTGAGAATGACGGCAAAGACCATGATGTAGTAGATGTAGAGGATGGCTTCGCTGAGGCTGAAACTGATCCCGAAAAACTCCGGCCTGGGAATGCCGCGGATACCAGTGGGACCGCCGGAGAATTTTCCCCAGTTTTCAAGCACAATGCGGGTGATTTCCCCAAAACCCAGAGTCACGATGGCCAGATAATCCCCCCTGAGCCGCAGCACGGGAAGGGCGAGGAGAATGCCGAACAGGCCGGCAAGGCCTGCGCCAATGGGAAGGCAGGTCCAGAAGCCAAGGGCAAAATGCTTGTTCAGAAGGGCGTAGCCGTAGGCTCCCACGGCAAAGAAGGCCACATATCCGAGGTTGAGCAGGCCCGCCTGCCCCACCACGATATTGAGCCCGAGTCCCAGAACCACATAGATGAGGGCCAGGGTCATGATGCTGATCTGGTAGGGATTCACCAGGTGGGGAAAGAGGAGGGTGATGCCCAGCACAAGCCCCAGGGCCGGAAGGATGAGTTTGGGATTTTCCGCAAGACCCTGAAAAAATCCGGTTTTTTCCTCTGCCTGTCCCTGGGCCCTGCGTTTCAGCCCCCTTTCCTTGCGGCGGAGCAGCTCCCGCCAGGCATAGGAGCCGAAAAATACTCCCAAGCCCACATAGAGCATGTTTTCCCAGCGCCAGAGAATGGTTCTTTCCAGGGGATTCACCCGGATGACCAGGATGGGGAAGGTGAGAAACATGAACCACAGGGCTGCAATGACAGATTTTCTGAGTTCCTGAAGCGTGAACATAAAAACCTCTTTGGGGATTGATCATCAGACCTTTTGGGTGCTGTTTTTGCCAAGAATGCCCGCAGGCCGGAAAATCAGGATGAGGACCAGAAGCGCAAAAGCGAAAACGTCTTCATATTCCGAGGAAATATACCCCGTGGCAAAACTTTCCGTCCATCCCAGGATCAGGCCGCCCAGCACAGCGCCGGGGATGGAGCCGATACCGCCGAGCACGGCTGCGATAAAGGCTTTGAGCCCTGCAATGAAGCCCACAAAGTAGTTGATCTGACCGATGTAGGAAGCAATGAGCACCCCGCCCACTGCGGCCAGGGAAGAACCGATGATGAAGGTGCTGGAAATCACCCGATCCACGTTCACGCCCACAAGAAGGGCCATTTCCCTGTCCTGGGAGGTGGCGCGCATGGCTTTCCCCGTCCGGCTGTACCGGATGAGCAGGGTGAGCAGCACCATGACCACGGCGGTGGTGGCGAGGATGATGAAGCGGGGCGTATTGATGATGTGGGACCAGGGGGCCAGCCACTGGAATTCCGGAATCAGAGCGGGAAAGCGGAGAAAATCCGAGGTCTGGGCCAGCATCACATAGTTCTGCAGAAAGATGGACATACCAATGGCGCTGATGAGGGGGGAAAGGCGCTGGGCGCTGCGCAGGGGCTTGTAGGCCACCTTTTCAATGGTAAAACCATAGGCTGCGGACCAGATGATGGCGGCAAGCCCCGCCAGAAGGAGAATGGCAAGGGGAGGAAAGCCCATGACCGCAAGGGCTGTGGCGGTGATCAGGGCCGTGAAGGCACCGATCATGTAGATTTCCCCGTGGGCGAAGTTGATGAGTCCGATGATGCCGTAGACCATGGTGTAGCCCAGGGCAATGAGGGCGTAGATGCTGCCCCGCGTGAGACCGCTGAGAAAGTATTCGAGAAACTGTTCCATGGGTTTGGTTTTCCCGTTTTTTTATTTAAAAAAATGCTTCCGGAACCATGGCCCGGAACCTTTGGGAAGGTCTGGCGCTGTTTTTCCAGATCTTCCATCCTGTGTGCCGACGAAGTCCGGGAAAGAAAGAAGGGGCAGAGAAGTCAGGGGCAGAGACGATTTTTGCCGTGAGGCGTGTACGCCATCTGCGCGTCTGCCTTCTTCCTTTTCCGGATCCCGGCGGTCCATTCCAGTGGTCCGACCTTTTGTCCGCAGGGTGGCTTACCCTATTTCAGGTCCGGGGGCAAGGCCCCGGACCTGAAACTTTGCTGAAAATACTTTTCAGGGGTGAGAAGGTGCTATTTCAGTTCCACGTATTGGCCGTTCTGAACCTGATACATGGAAAAGCCCACGCCAATGGCGTCGCCTTTGCTGTCAAAGCTGATTTTTCCAAGGGGGGTGTCAATGTATTCCGTGCGAAGGGCGTTCATGATGGCGGGAGCTTCGGTGGAACCGGCCTTTTCAATGGCATTGACAAGGGCAAGGCCTGCGGCGTAGGCGTTGAGGAAGAAGGCGCCGGGCTCTTCCCCATACACGGAGCGATGCTCTTCCTGGGCGGCAATGGCCATGGGATTGCTGGAAACATCCACAGGACCTGTGGCATAAACGCCTTCGGCAAACTCGCCTGCAACGCGGATGAAGGTATCATCCTTGACGCCATCTGCGGAGATGAAGGTGGTTTTCATGTCGTTGTTGCGCATCTGCATGACCAGTTTGGAGGCTTCGGGGTGGTAACCGCCGAAAATCACGCCGTCTGCGTTGCTGTGACGGATTTTCTGTACCACGGCGGTATAATCCACAGCGCCTGCGGTGATGCCTTCATAGAGAACCACTTCCGCTTCGCCGGACTCTTCTATGAATTTTCTGGCAAATTCGGCAAGGCCCCGTCCATAGTCCCCACGGTCGTGGAGGACCACAATGCGCTTCAGCCCCAGGGTATGGAGGGCGAAGTCCACCTGGAGTCTGGCCTGGGAGTCATCCGGGGCAATGGTGCGGAAGAAGATGGGATAATCACCGCTCTGGGTGATTTCCGGGTTGGTGGCCGAGGGAGACATGCAGACAATGCCCGTGTCTTTATAAATGCCCAGGGCGGAGATGGTGGCGCCGGAGCAGATGTGTCCGATCACCACTTTTACGCCATCGGTGGCGAGCTTGGTGGCGGTGTTGGTGGCCACTTCGGGCTTGCACACGTCGTCTTCCGCCACAAGAACCACCTGTTTGCCCAGAAGTCCACCCTGGGCGTTGACATTTCTGACAACCAGTTCTGCGGCGCGTCGGCTGGGGATGCCGTAGGAGGCGAGGTCACCGGAGAGGGCACCTCCGTAACCGATCTTGATCACCTCTTCCTGGGCCTTTTTCCCGCAGGATACGATTAGGGCTGTGGATAGGAAAATGAGGGCCATGATAAGAGAGAGCCGTGCAAAGGGTTTCATCTGGGTTTTTCCTCCCGTTGGGGTTGGTAAAGAATTTAAAAAAACCGATAAAGGATATAAATAGTTAAGAGGAGATGGGGCGTCAAGAGGGAAAGGATTTTTACGGAAAAAGTCCTGGAGGAAAGCGCTTTACGGCCTCCTGGGAAATGGTTATGCTGCAACGTAAGAAAATAGAGGGAGGACGGTGATGAGCCGGACCGTGGCGCTGGTTGTGAAAGAGGACGTTCAGGCCCAGAAAACCGCTGATGCTTTCAGTGTATGGCTGGGGCATCGGGGGGTTCAGGTCATGAGGAGGACGGCCATCGCCGGGTCTCCCATGCCATGTTGTGATGCACCATTGAGCGTGGATCTGGCCTTTGTGCTGGGTGGAGACGGCACCTTTTTGTCCGCAGCCCGCTGGATCGGAGACCTTGAGATTCCCATTCTGGGGGTGAAGTTCGGTGAGGTGGGTTTTCTTGCGGAGGTGCTGGAAGACCGGCTCTATGAAATCGCGGATGCGGTGCTGGAGGGTTCCTATGTTGCCGAGGAAAGAATGCGCCTGCGGGTGACCCTGAGTCGGGGAGGAGAAATTCTGATGGAGGAAAGGGTGTTAAATGACGTGGTCATTTCCAAAAGCGCCCTTGCCCGTCTCGCGCGGGTGCGTACGGAAATTGACGGGCGCTACCTGACCACCTACACGGGCGATGGCCTGATCATCGCCACGCCCACGGGGTCCACGGCCTATTCCATGGCCGCAGGAGGGCCTGTGGTACATCCGGCCATTGAGGCCATCCTCCTGACGCCCATCTGCCCTTTCACCCTGACCAACCGCCCCCTGATTCTGCCCGATGGGGTTCAGATTACCGTGCGGCTGGACCCCCGCTCTTCCGGGGATATCATGATGACCTGTGACGGACAGTCCGGCCATGCCCTGCATCATGGGGACACCCTTTGCGTGGTGCGCGCGGAGGCACCCGTGCGCATGATCACCCTGCCGGATCAGCGTTATTTTGATGTGCTGAAAGCCAAACTCCGCTGGAGCGGAGAAAGAATTTAAAGGATACGGGTTGTTTTTGTTTCTGATTTTTACCTGAGAGGATAGTGGGAGATTATCATGACAACGGACCTTTCCCAGATTGTGAAACGGCTTCCTTTGGGAGGCAGTGGCCTGGAGTTTGTGGATTATCTTGTGGATACTGCCCAGCGTCAGATTCTGTTCCTGGATATTCTCCGAAACCACGGGAATGATTTTTTCCAGTATCTTGCCGACGGCCAGCCGCCTGTGCTGTTTTTTCCCTATGAGATGATCCTGGATGGCCGCACCTTTGAGCGCCCCGTGAACTATGCATTGGTGCGGATCAAGGACAGAAGGAGCCGGGGGGATCGGAAGATAAAGGCTGAGCAGAAAAAAAAGGAAACCTTCCGGCACGATCGCAGACCTGTGGTGGTCATTGATCCCCGTTCCGGCAATGCGCCGGGCATCGGAGGATCCAAACGGGCTTCGGAAATCGGACTGGCCCTGGACAAGGGACATCCTGTGTATTTTATCCTGTTTTTTCCGGAACCCGTTGTCGGCCAGACCCTGGAGGATGTGAAAAATGCGGAGATCGCGTTCATTGAGGAAGTGGCCCGCAGGCACCCGGACAGTGGAAGACCCAGTATCATCGGCAACAGCCAGGCGGGATGGGCCGTGGCGCTGATGAGTGCGGATCGGCCCAATCTCACAGGGCCTCTGGTTCTCAATGGGTCGCCCATTTCCTATTGGGCCGGGGTGCGTGGGCGGCATGTGGTGCGGTATAAGGCAGGTCTCATCGGCGGGGTCTGGAGCGTGGAGCTGGCCAGTGATCTTGGGGCCGGATATTTTGACGGCGCCAATCTCGCATCCGGCCATGAGGGGTTGGACATGGCTGAAGCCTATTGCCGCAGCCCGTACTATCTTTACAGCCATGTGGATACGGAATCGGACAGGTTTCGGGATTTTTCAAGGTGGTGGAGCAGCTACTACCTCATGACTGCCGAAGAAATCCGTTTCATGATCCAGCACCTTTTCATCGAGAACCAGCTGGAGCTGGGAGAGGTGAGCTTTCAGGAGGGCAAGCGCATTGATCTTCGGGATCTGGCGGACCCCATTGTCCTTTTTTCCTCAGACGGTGATAACGTGACTCCGCCCCAGCAGGCCCTGAACTGGATTGTCAAGGTGTGGGGCAGTCTGGAGGAGGTGAAGAAGCAACAGCAGGTGATCATTTATATGGTGCATGCCCATGTGGGCCATATCGGACTTTTTGTGTCGGACAGGGTGGCCAATAAGGAACATTCGGAGATCATCGGCAGCATTGACATGGTGGATTATCTGGCTCCGGGCCTTTACGAGATGGTCATCGAGAAGGGAGACCCGCGCTATTCAGAGAAGGCTTACCGGGTACGTTTTGAAGCCCGGACCTTTGCGGATATTGAAGGCCTGGATGACGGTGTGGAAGATGAGTTGGATTTCTATCCTGTTGCGGAGATTTCCCGCATCAACGACCTCTGTTACAGGAGCTTTTTTCAGCCCTGGATCCGGTGCATGGTAACTCCCCAGTCGGCGGCCTTCATGCGCATGCATCATCCCCAGAGGCTTTTGCGCATGGTTGTTGCGGATATCAACCCTGCCATGCTTCCTGTGAAACTTGCCGCCCGGATGGCCCGCAAGGCAAGGATGCCCGCATCTCCGGAAAATACCTTCCGCAGGGCCGAGGCCACCTTAGTGGATTTTTTTGCCACCTTCATGGACATGGGCCAGAGATTGCGGGATGCGGCGGAAGAACAGCTTTTCACCCTGATCTACAGCAACCCCATGGTGCGCATGCTTTCCAGCACCCAGAGGCCCTCGGTGCGGCCTCAGCGGGAGGAATCCTCCCATGAGGCGGCATGGCGTTCGGTTGAGGAAGGTTTCTGGCGGGAGAAGATTGTCAAAGGGGGGTTTGCGGAGGCTCTGGTCCGTGTGCTGGTGGCTGTGGCAGGAGCAGACGGTGTGGTGCATCAGGAAGAGATTACCGTACTGGTGGAGTTGATCCGCAACCACCCGAAAACCGCGAACATGCCGGATGCCCGTATCCGGGATCTGGTGCGGGAGCAGTCCCGGATTCTGGAGCTGGATCCCGCAGCGGCTATGGAAGCCCTCCCTATCCTGATCGCGGACCCTTCGGATCGTTTCAGTGTGGTGGAAATGGCCCAGTGCCTGGCGCTTTCGGATCTGGTTGTGGATCCTTCCGAGGAAAAGCTCCTGAATCGCCTCATGGAAATACTGGAAGTGTAGGTGAGGGAAACGTCTTCTGCGGGAGGCGTTTCCAGAAGCTTTTTTTTAAGGATTCTGTATCCGTTTTCCCTGGTGGATGCCAATGAGAATATAAAGGAGGCAACCGAGAAAGGGGATGAGGGCGATGAAACCCCAGAGGGCCTTCTTGCCCCTGGATCCGAAATCCCGGCGCAGGACATCAAAAAAGGCGAGGTTGGTGAGCAGAAGAAAGAAAAAACCGATGCCCACCCATACAAGAACGGTCTGCATGAAAAAAGAATCCTTTCAGAAAGAGGGCCTGCAAGGGGCCCGGTTTTTGTCCCTTTCAGATCTGTGACAGAAGCGCTTTTTCCAGATGCTGGCAGAAAATCCGGGCAATGCCCGGACGCAGCCCCATGGGACGGGACGGAATATCCGGGGTCAGGCCCATGGCAAGAAAGGTTTTGCGCCAGGAGTTGGTTTCTCCCATCAGATCTTCTTCAAAATGACGGCCTTTCACCAGGGTGAAGGGCAGGATGTGGGCCTTTGTAAAACCCGCCTCAAAGACCTTGCGTGCAACTTCTTCCTTTCCCGGCGCGCCCTCAATCATACCGTAAAAGGCCCTTTTTCCCCAGGTTTCCATGAAGATTTTTCCAAAAAGATGGAAAAAAGCCCCGCCCGGATGGATTGAGCCGTGCAGAGCCAGCACCAGGGCCGTATCTTCGGGAAGCTGTGCGGCCTCGTCCAGGGCCAGGGCTGCCTGGTGGCAGTCTTCCACGGAGGCCAGGAGGGGAAGTCCCAGCCCGGTTCTGAGGGGGGCATTTCGGCGGAGGGCTGCGAGTTTGTGAAACTCTGCAGCGCAGACCATGTGCAGGGATTGGATCAGGGCGCAGGGGTGCCCTGCATCCGCCAGTTGTCGGAGGATCAGCTCCGGCGGCGGTGGGGTGTGACTTGTGCGGTGCTGTTGAACGCTCCGGGACGCAAAGGCCCAGTGAAAATCACACTGGGGAAAGGCCTCCCGGAACCGGGCCTCCAGAAAGTCCCGGACTTCCTGGCTGTCCTTTTGGGTGCCAAAGGCCGTGAGAATGACAGGGATTCGGGAAGGGGAATGGGCAGGCATGGGCTTTCCTCATGAAAGGGATGGAAACATCAGAATCCGGGAATCCGTGACAGGGGCTTGTTTTTTTACGGGTTTTTCTTCCGGAGTTTTCCTGCAACGTCCAGCACGGCTTCGGCGTAGGGCCGACTTTTGTTGTAGGTGAGAATCACCTTCAGCTGGGCCTCAGGGGACATGCCCCGTTTCCACCCATGGTTTTTCAGGTAACGGGCTGCACTGAAAATGGCGTCTTCATGGGTGCTGAGCCGGACTTTGCCGTCTCCGTCTCCATCCGCTCCGTGGGCCTGGATATTGGAGGGCATGAACTGACAGATTCCCACAGCACCGGCATAGGATCCCGGAATTTCCGCAGCATTAACCCCCTTGGCTGCGGCATAGGCCAGAAGGGGAGCGAGTTCCTTCTGGGCCCAGACTGCGCGACTTTCCGCCCTTTTATTAAAGGTCTCCCTGTCAAAACGGGTTTTATCCTTTACCCTTTCCCAGATGAGATCCCGGACTTCCGCGCTGTCCATGGCAGCGATGCTGGCAAGGTTCGCCGCCGCAGGATGGCGGCCCATGAAGGTCCCCAGCCGGGTTTCCACCAGAAGGATGGCGGTGACGATTTCCGGAGGTACGCCGAACTGTCTGAAGGCCTTGTCCAGGGTTTTCTCATGGGTCTGCATGTAGGTTTTTGCCCGGCTGATGGAGGCTTCGGTGGAAAACTGGGCATAATCGAGCTTGCTTTCCTGCACCAGGAAGAAAAGCGAAGGAATGGCGGGGTTGAACCGGAAGCCTGGATGGGAAAAGACCTGCTGGATCTGGGCCGCATCCACGCCCTGGCTCAGGAGTTTTTCCAGTACGGGGACAAATTCGGGATCCTGGGGCGCAGGGAGGGCTGAGGTTTCGTCTGCAAAGGAGCATAAGGGGAAAAAAAACGTCATACACAGGGCGAGAAGGGAAAAAAATCCCTTGCCAGCCTTTTTTTTTCGGCGTTGGGACCGAAGAGAGGGCGCACCAGGGGCTGGGAAAAGGGGGCCTTCGGCCATGGAAGATCGGGAAAAAGGGGGGGTATGCATCTGAAAAATTCCTTCGTTTACGGTAACGGCCTGGGAAGCCGGATGTTTTTTTTAATGTACGGGAATACCGGGTTCTTGGGGCGTAGGCCTCAGGGCTGGATCCCAGGCGTTCTTGCAGGATCCCTGGGCAGGGGGATAAAACTGCGGCGGCGTCTGTAAAAGCTTGCGACTTTGTCGTATCCTGCCCTGCGGATGCGGTGCAGGAGGGCTTCGCTGTAAGCGCCCACGGATTCGGGATCATGGGCGTCCGAGGCGAGGGTGAGGGGAATCTGCCTCTTGGCGCAGCCATGGAGAAAGACGGCCGAGGGATAAGGTTCGCCCATGGGCTGCTCAAGACCGGAACCATTGACCTCCACAGCCAGATCCTTGTCGCGGATGCGGTCCAGGATGGCTTCCATGCGGTTTTCAATGGCTTTGCGTTCCCCAGGCAGGAGGTCGGGAGCGAATTTTTCCATAAGATCGAGATGACAGAGTACATCGCAGAAGTCCGCTTCCACCAGGTCTTCCAGGGCGTCCATGTGGGCATGGTAGAGGGAGGCGGGGGGCAGGTGGGACCAGGAGGCCCTTGCACTGCGGCTGGCGATGTTGTGGCCGAGAACAAAGTGGACGGAGCCGCCCACCAGATCCAGATCAAAGGTTTCGGTGATGCGCCGGATTTCAGGGAGGGCCTGGGGATGAAAATCGATTTCAAGGCCTGCGAGAACGCGTATGGTTCCTTCCCAGGCCATGGCCAGATCCCGGATGGTATTCATATAAAAGGGAATGTCCTTTGGGCCCATGCTGTGGCTTCCGGGAAGGGGAGGCAGGGTGAGGTGATCCAGGAAGGCGATCTCCCGGAGGCCCCTGGCCACGGCGGCCCGAACCATGGCCGCAGGCGCGCCCCTGGCATGGCGGCACAGAGGGGTGTGGATGTGGTAGTCAAGCATGGGAGTGTTCCTGGTAAGCTGTGAAAATACAGGCTGCATGGCTGTCCATGACGCGTGCATCCTAGCCTGATTGGAGCGGGGGGTCAAATGGTGAAAAAGAGTGAAAAGCGTATTTTTGTCTGCCAATCCTGTGGCCACCGCGCACCGCGCTGGATGGGGCGTTGCCCCGAATGTGAGGCCTGGGACAGCTTCATGGAGGAAAGGGAGAGACCTGCTGCGGTGCGTATTGCGGGGGAGCCCCTGGTGTTTCCCATGGATGCCATTCCCCTGGATGCGGAAAACCGCACGGAAACGGGCATTACCGAGCTGGATCGGGTACTGGGCGGGGGGCTTGTGTCCGGCAGCCTGGTGCTGATCGGCGGAGATCCGGGCATCGGGAAATCCACCCTCATGCTTCAGACCCTTGCGGGACTTGCGGGGGAAAACCGGAACGTGCTGTATGTTTCCGGCGAGGAATCCATTCGTCAGATTCGTCTGCGGTCCGAGCGCCTGGGCGCTGTGGCTCCGGGTATCCTGGTGGCTGCGGAAACGGAGGTGGAAAGGGTGCTGCACCTCGCGGAATCCAGAAAACCGGATGTACTGGTCATTGACTCCATCCAGACCATGTTCAGCCCGGAGCTGGCGTCCGCGCCGGGCAGTGTGTCCCAGGTGCGGGAAGCCACCCTGCGGCTCATGGTTTTTGCCAAGCGCAGCGGAATTCCCACCCTCCTTGTGGGGCATGTCACCAAAGATGGGGCCATTGCCGGTCCCCGCCTTCTGGAGCATATGGTGGATACGGTTTTGTATTTTGAGGGGGATCGCAACCACGTCTTCCGCATCCTGAGGGCTGTGAAGAACCGATTCGGATCCACCAATGAAATCGGTGTTTTTGAAATGCAGGAATCCGGGCTCCGGGAGGTGGGCAATCCTTCCGCAGTTTTCCTTGCGGAAAGGCCCGAAGCTGCTGCAGGTTCCGTGGTGACCACCAGCATGGAGGGTTCGAGACCCATTCTGGTGGAGTTACAGGCTCTGGTCACAGGCACGGGCGCGGGCTCTCCCAGGCGGACCATTGCGGGGCTGGACAGCAACCGCGTGGCCCTGCTGGCTGCGGTTCTGGAAAAAAAGGTGGGGCTGAACCTGGCAGGCCACGACATTTTCATGAATGTGGCCGGAGGCGTGAAGGTGGATGAACCTGCCGTGGATATGGGAGTTGTGGCGGCCCTGGCCTCAAGTTTTCTGGACCGGCCCGTGGATGGAAAAACTGTGGTTCTCGGAGAAGTGGGACTTACCGGGGAGGTGCGGGCGGTGAGCCATCTGGAAACCCGCATGACCGAGGCTCTGAAAATGGGGTTTACCCGTTGCCTTGCGCCTGCTTCTTCGGCAAGACGGTTACAGGCGCCAAGAGAAATGGTGCTGGACGGGGTAAGGACGGTGGAAGAAGCCATGGAAAAGCTGTTTTAGTTTTTTAAGGTGAAGCGGCTTTCTGAAAAAAGAAGGGGAGTTTTTTTCCCGGTCACCTTGACGGGAAAATAAAAAAGAACGTATTTAACAGAGATTTTTGCAACACTTATCCTGGAAATGGAGCAGCATGGCGGCAAAAAAAGCCAAAGGTAAGGTCGTGGGAAAAAATCCGGCAAATCCCTGGGAAGACCACTATACCCGGTTGGCCCGCAAGGAAGCCTATGCGGCGCGGTCTGTGTACAAGCTTAAGGAAATCCACACCAAATACGACATTCTGAAAGAAGGTGCCCGCATTCTGGACCTGGGCTGCGCGCCGGGTTCCTGGCTGCAGTATGCGGCGGAGATGGCGGGGTCTTCAGGGGATGTGCTGGGTGTGGATTTAAAACCTGTGCTTCTGGCCTTGCCGCCCCAGGCCCGGGCTGTGGTGGGGGATATCTATGACCTTTCCCCTGAAATCCGGACGTGGATCGGTTCGGGATTGGATGTGGTCTTAAGTGATATGGCCCCTGCCACCACGGGGATGGGGGATGTGGATGCCCTGCGTTCGGCGGCCCTTTCCGAGGCGGCGCTTTTTCTTGCTTCGGAAGTGCTTTTGCAGGGAGGCCATTTTGTCTGCAAGATTTTCCAGGGACGGGGTTTTGATCCCTTTGTGGCGGAGGTGCGCAGGCTTTTTGAAAAAGAGCGGATTTTCAAGCCCCAGAGCTGTCGGAAACAGAGCCGTGAGATTTACGTGATAGGCCTTGGCTTTCAGGGCCGGATTTAAATTAAAAAAGCGGCTGCAGGTGCGGCCGGGGTGGAGGATGTATGGCAGGGCATAGCAAATGGGCGAACATTCGCCATAAAAAAGGTAAGGAAGACATTCGGCGGGGAAAAATTTTCACAAAACTTGCCAAAGAGATCATGGTTGCGGCCCGCATGGGCGGAGGCGATGTCTCCTGCAACCCGCGATTGCGCGCAGCCACGCTGGCGGCGCGGGCGGAGAACATGCCCAAGGACAATATCGAAAGGGCCATCAAAAAGGGAATCGGAGATCTGGATGGGGCCAATTACGAGGAAATCACCTATGAAGGATATGGTCCCAGTGGTGCTGCCGTTCTTGTGGAAGTCATGACAGACAACAAAAACCGCACCGTCGGCGAGGTTCGCCATGCCTTCAGCAAGTGTGGGGGGAATCTCGGCGCCAATGGCTGTGTGGCCTGGATGTTTGATAAAAAAGGGCTTATCGTTGTGGAGCGGGGGGCTGTGGATGAGGAAGCGCTGATGGAAGCGGCCATTGAAGCTGGGGCGGAAGATGTGCGGGAAGAGGGAGACTGCTTTGAAATCTTCACCGCGCCCCAGGATTTTGAGGGTGTCCGGGATACTCTGGAAAAAGCGGGCTTTACCTTTTCCATGGCGGAAGTGAGCATGATTCCCCAGACCATGACCCGCCTTGAAGGCAAAGACGCCCAGCAGATGGTCAAACTCATGGAGATGCTTGAAGACAATGATGATGTGCAGAAGGTACACACCAATGCGGATATTCCCGAGGACCTTGAATAGAAATTCATAAGAAAATGCGGGAGGCCTTTTTCGTTTTTTTCTCTGGTGGGAGGTGGATCATGATCCGAGCCCATATGCTTTGGCTTGTCTGGCTGTTTGTTTTCAGCGCCTGTGGTTCTTCCGGAGAAGTGAA
The DNA here is from genome assembly GCF_034006065.1 of Desulfobotulus sp. Taxonomy (NCBI): domain Bacteria; kingdom Pseudomonadati; phylum Thermodesulfobacteriota; class Desulfobacteria; order Desulfobacterales; family Desulfobacteraceae; genus Desulfobotulus; species Desulfobotulus sp. The sequence goes on from NZ_JAVETM010000018.1 coordinate 20,089, forward strand.
ACGGGAAAGCGGGACGGCTAACGAGCCTCCTGTTGCGGAATTTCTCATGGATATTCCTGAAATTTTTACCGATGCTTTCGGGAATGTCCGGGCTCCCGCCAGAATTTATGTGGACGCCGCTCTCTCTTCGGATCCGGACGGCGTCCTTTCGCGTTATGTCTGGCAGGTGAACGGTGAGACCGTGGGAGAAGGGCGCTCCCGCTGGCTGGATCTGAGTACGGCCGGAACCCACCGCATCACGCTGCGTGTTACGGATGATGGCGGTCTGAGCCAGACTCAGGAGCAGTCCCTTGTATTGGATGCGGGAGGACGCCTTTCCCTATCCGGCAAGGTTTATGCGGTTTCCGATGGCAAAGCCGGATCGTCCGGGGCTCTGGGGGTTTCTCCTCTGGATGTGATTCCCGGAGAGATGGTGGTGCGTTTCCGGGAAGGGGGGCCTGGGCTGCGTTCTTCCATGGGGGAAGAGGGGTGGCGTTCTGTGGCAAGGCAGGGCGATAGGACCCTTTTCCGTTTGTCCGGTGAGCGCAGGGTTCTTTCCCAGGACAGGGAAACCGCAGTCCGGGAAACCCTGGATGCAATAAGGGAGATGGCCTTAAGGGCGGATGTGCTCTGGGCTTCGCCCAACCTCCGGCGCCGGGTTTTCACCCTTCCTGTGAACGACGCAGCCTATGTGGAAAACCCGGATCGCTTCTGGCCCCTGGAAGCCATTTTTGCTCCGGGAGCCTGGGAAAAAACCCAGGGACAAGGCGCTGCCATTGCTGTGCTGGATACGGGGGTGCTGGCGGAGCATCCGGATCTTAAAGACCGCCTGGGCCCGGATGGGTATGATTTTGTGGATCAGGATGGGGATCCTGAGGATCCGGGGACGGGCAGCGCTGCCTTCCATGGCACCCAGGTGGCGGGCATCGCCCTGGCCACGGCGAACAATGGCATCGGCATGGCCGGTGTGGCGGGAAAAGCTGTCCTGATGCCCCTCAGGGTCATTGATGCCAAGGGGGAGGTGAGTACCTGGGCCCTGGCTGAAGCCATCCGGTATGCCGCAGGCCTTGAAAACGCCTCGGGCCTTCTCCCATCCCGCAAGGCAGACGTGATCAGCTTAAGCCTCGGGGGCGAGGGGGAGAATCCTCTGGAAAAGGAAGCCGTGGAAGCCGCACTCAGGGCCGGGGTGCTGGTGGTGGCGGCTGCGGGCAATGACGGGGCGGACAGAAAAAACTACCCTGCGGGTTATGCGGGGGTTTTTGCCGTAGGCGGAGTGGGGCGGAATCTGCAACGGCATCCTGACAGCAATTACGGAGACTGGATTTCCCTGGTTGCGCCCTGGGGGCCGGTGTACACCACCTCAGGCTCCCTGATCCGGAAAGAGCCCACCTATACGGGAACCGCCGCAGGTACGTCCATGGCCACGCCCTTTGTTTCCGGTGTTTTAGCCCTGATGCGCAGCCAGCTGCCTACCCTGTCGCTCGCCCAGACCCAGGCCATTCTGGAACGGGGCGGGCTGACCCGGGATCTCGGTGTGGCGGGAAAGGACATGGAGACGGGGTGGGGGCTTGTGAACGCTGCCCAGGCTCTGGAGGGCCTCGGGGGCTTTTTTTTAAGTGCCCTGCCCGAGGCTTTGCATATGGGAATTTCAGGCCTCAGAGCCTTTTTGTATCTGGCCCAGGGGGATGAGGGGGCTTCTTTGTTCATCCAGAAACCCCAGGCTCCGGACTGGATTCGTGTGACGGGAAAAAAAGTCCATGGGGATGGCTTTGGACTTTATGAGATTGAAATTCTCCGGGACCATGGAGATTTTCCTGCGGATGGGGGGGCGACTCACCTGGAGATCCGTGCGTCCTCAGGGCTTTACGTGTATCCCGTTTATGTGGAAGGGATTCCTGCGGCCTCTGTTGTTCTGCCCGATGACAGCTTTGCCGTGGTGCTGGAAAGTCTTCAGGGAGAAGGTAGCCTCCGCATTCCCCTGGACCGGGCGAACCGGGATGCGGATGGGGGGTACCCCTGGGTTGCACCGGAGGTTCCTGCGGGGCTTTACCGGATTTACGCCGAGGGAAAAGGCGGCGTGAAAGGGCATTATCCGGGAAGAAGCGGGGAGGTGGTATGGCTCTATCCCCAGGCTCCGGATACGGACAGACTGGATTTTGTGATAAAAAATCCTTAAAAAAGTATTTTGCAGGCCTGATGTTTGGACCTGACTGGGATCCGAATGGTGAACGGGTATTTGTACAGACGTCAGAAGAGGCGGAAGGACAGACCGGGACCGGGTTTCGGTGATCCTCGAGGGCTTTGTCTGACCTTACCCGGAAAGGAAGAAGAACAATGGGTCAGAGACCGTGGCGAATTCTGGGAATTGTTCTTGCGGCAGGACTTGTGCTGCAGGGTTGCCCTGCGGGCAGAAAGAGCATGGGATCCGCTTCACCGGAAGTGCGTGTCCTGTACCATGGAGCGGATTGCGGTCTGCACAGCGATGCGCCCCTGGGGGTGTGGATCGGTGGGGATTCGGATCTCCTTCGCCTGGGCGAGGGAGCGGGTCGGCTTTGTGAAGCAGGGCGTGATTTTCTGCAGGACGTGGATTTTGACAGAGAAGGGGTCCTGCTTCTGGGGCTGGGAATGCGACGTACCGGAGGTTATGGCATCCGTCTGGCTTCACCGGATCTGGAGGTCAGTGGCGATACGGCCATGATCCGTCTGCATCTTCTGCGTCCTTCCCCCGGAGCCCGGACAATCCAGGTCCTCACCTGGCCCTGTGTGCTTTTGCGCGTTCCCAGGGGGGATTATCGCCATGTCCAGGCCGTGGATGAGGCGGGCCGCCTGGTGGTGAAAACCAGGATCCGTTAAAAATGGTATCCTCGGGACTGGACGAAAAAAAACAGCGTCAGGCGCATGATGCAGAGGCGCCTGACGCTGGGGACGGTTATTTAAGAAAAAGCATGCGGTTGACCGCCCTGAGGGCGGGAATGCGGATTTCCTCAGGAACCGATACCTTGCCGGATTCGGTTGAGAGGCTGTGGAGGAGGTCTTCCAGGCGGATCTTTTTCATGTCCGGGCAGTACATTGCCGTGCTGGCCGGGTAGAAGCGCTTGTCCGGACAGGCCTGTTGCAGGGGGTGGAGAAGGCCGGTTTCCGTACCAATGATGAATTCGGTATGGCTGGATTCCGCAGCCATGCGGATCATGCCCGAGGTGCTGGTGATGGCGTCCGCAAGAAGGAGTACCTCGGGCGGGCATTCGGGGTGGGCGATGAAAAAGGCCCCGGGATGCTGTTTGCGGGCTTCGGCCACGGCTTGCCTTGTGAGGGCGTTGTGAAAGGGGCAGAAGCCTTCCCAGAGGTGGATTTTTTTGCGGGTGCGTGTGGCTGCGTAAAGGGCGAGGTTCCGGTCCGGGGTCATGAGGATTTCTTCACTGTCGAGACTTTCCACCACCCGGAGTACGTTGGCTGAGGTGCAGCATATGTCGGAGAGGGCTTTGACCGCAGCTGTGGAGTTGACATAGGTCACCACAGGAACGCCGGGAAGCTCGGCCTTACGTTTTTTTAAGGATTCTGGGCTTACCATGTCCGCCATGGGGCAGCCCGCATCCGCAACGGGCAGAAGAACGGTTTTTTGCGGTGAGAGGATGGCGGCGGTTTCCGCCATGAAACGTACGCCGCAGAACACAATGATGTCTGCATCGGTTTCTGCAGCCTTGATGCTCAGCTCCAGAGAGTCGCCACACAGATCCGCCACTTCCTGGATTTCCGGTGGTTCATAATTGTGGGCCAGGATGATGGCGTTTTTTTCTCTGGCAAGCTTTCGAATGGTCTCTTTCATGGGTAGCAGTCCTGTATTTTTTTCATGGAAGGGATCTTTGGGAAAAGCGTCCCTTTTTGAAGATTTTCTTGCAAAAGGAGAAAATTTTCAAGGATTATATTGATTTTACATGCATATTCGATGAAGTTCCCCTGAGGTCATGGATCGGGTCTCCTTATTCCGCAAGCTCAAAGATCTGGGTTCCTGGCGGTGGGGTGAAGATGAACATGGAATCCGGGCAGTTTCTGTGGGTTTCTTCTCCGAAAAAGCGGATGCGTGTGACATCCCCGTAGGCATTGAGGGTTTCTGCGCTGATAATACGGCCCGTCTCCCTTTCCGTTTCAATGATAAGCTCCGTGAGGCCGGGTTCGGGACTTTTGGGAAAGAGCCTGATCCGGATGCGTTCTTCTTCTGATGTATCCGTTTCCGTTCGGGTGAAATCCTCCCGCAGGGATGCCATGTCAGAGAGAAAACGGCCGCCTTTTCCCTTGCCGAAGTAGGGAGCCGCATCGCCCCGCAGGACTTCTTTTTCCAGGGGAGAATGAATCCAGAGGGTGTGACCATCCGTGACAATGAGGCGGGGCTCCGGGTTTTCATACTCCCAGCGCATGCGGCCGGGATGGGCGAAGACCACGCGTCCTTCCGCCCTTTCGGAAATCCCCATGGCCGCAAGGATGGAAACCTGTTGAAAATGCGCGGAAAAGCATTGACCGCCATAGCGGGATTCCATGAGGCCCAAGGGATCTGACCCAGCCAGGGTGGATGTTCCGGGCAGAAGCGTGATGAGGACAAGAAAACTGAAAAAAAAGCGATGCATGGTTCCTTCTCCTGTATAAGAATGATACAGCAGGCGCTACGGTAGCGAAAAGCAGGACACTTGTAAACGTCTGCTGCAAGGATGTTTGACCCGAAACAGTAAAAAAGCTTAAAGGAAAAGCGCATGGCGCAAAAAGATATCCAGTTCAGGCTCATGGCCAAAGACAGAAGCGGTGCCCGCAGGGGAAGCTTTACCACCCAGCACGGAACCGTTCAGACACCGGCCTTCATGCCCGTAGGTACGGCGGGATACGTGCATTCCACGCCCACGCGGGATGTGGCGGAAAGTGGGGCTCAGGTGCTTCTGGCCAATACCTACCACCTTTCTCTGGGCGAACGCCTCGCTTCGGTGCGGTACATGGGCGGTCTGCATCGTTTCATGGGGTGGGATCAGACCATTCTGACGGATTCCGGAGGGTTTCAGGTCTTTTCCCTGCCGGATCGGGTGATTGATGATGAGGGCGTCACCTTTTCCTACGAAGAGGACGGGGAGCGGGTAAAGCTGACGCCCGAGCGATCCATGGAGATTCAGCGGGATCTGGGGGCGGACATTGTTATGGCCTTTGACGAGTGTGTCTCCCATACCGCAGACCGGAAGTATGTGGCGAAATCCCTGGCCCTGACCACGGCCTGGGCGAAACGGTGCCGATCCTTCACCCTTGCGGATCATCAGTTTCTTTTTGGCATTGTGCAGGGCGGGGTGTTCGATGACCTGAGGAAGAAAAGCGCTAAGGAGATAACGGACATCCCCTTTGACGGATTTGCCATCGGCGGGGTGAGCGTGGGCGAGGGGTTTGATCTGATGCGTCAGGTGGTGGGGGTCACAGCACCCTGTCTGCCCGAAGACATGCCCCGGTATCTCATGGGGGTGGGCCTTCCGGAAGATATTCTGGAGGCTGTGCATCTGGGGATGGACATGTTTGATTGCGTGATTCCCACACGCTATGCCCGCCAGGGTACCCTCTTTACCCGCACGGGGAAGCTGCGTATCAAAAATAAGAATTTCCGTAAGGATCGCTACCCCCTGGATACTCAGTGCTCCTGTTACACCTGCAAGACCTTTTCCCGTATGGTGCTGCGTTATCTCTTTTTTTCCGGAGATCCGCTGGCAGAGACCCTGGCCACCATCCATAACCTGACCTTTTATCAGGATCTGATGGGGGATATCCGTAAGGCCATAGAGGAAAACCGTTTTGAAACCTTTAAGAGGGAATGGCTGGAGATGTACCGCAGGGGACGTTGATTTCCGGATGGGCGGCGGGACGGAGGAGCAAGGGAATTGACGCCGGGTTTTGAAAAACCTTGGACTCCGGACGCAAAATGGCTTATCCATGGGGCTGAAAATCGACAGCAGGAAGAGGGGGTGGGGCGCTGAGGAGCCCTGCAGGGGAGGAGTCCAGGGGGTGTTGGAGGGAGCCGGAGAGGTAGCCCCCTGGTGAATCCACAGATTTTGAACCCCATCTTCCGCTGGACTTGGGGGAGGATCGGGGCTCACGTGCAACCAGGTTGCAGTGGGGTGGGGTGTTTTGCGTATGGATGCGGTTCATGTTCAAGGCCTTGGCCAGGGGACGTTTTGTCTTGGGCTTGGGGATTCGGAGGCTTTCATCCGGGTGCGGGCCATGGCGCAGCAGGCGGTGGGGGAAAGGGTTTTTTCTCCCACGGATCTTGTGGCTGCGGCTCTGGGGTCCTGTCTTTTTGCCGTTATGGAGGTCCTTCTGGAGCGATGGGGATACAACCCTTCGGATTTCCGCCTGACGGTGAAAAAGGAAATGGCGGATGTTCCCCGCCGTATTGGCGCTTTGACCGTGACAGTAATCCCTCCTTTTCCTCTGGAGGCTCTTGAAAAAAAGAAACTGGAACGGGCCATGGCCTTGTGTCCGGTGAAAAAGAGCCTGGGGCAGGATGTGCGGGTGACCATTCTCTGGGAAGAGCCCCATGGGGATTCCGGGATTGAGTCCGCAAAAGGTCCGGGTCTGTGAACCGCTTTGGGCGACAGGAGAGGAAGTTTATGCGTGTTCAGTTTTTTTTCCGCAGGCTGATGGTTTTGCTGGTCCTTTTGCTGGTGGCCTGTACTGAGAAGGAAGAATATGGGGTGCTGCATATTGTCTCCCAACCTGGCGATGCCCAGATTTTTATCAATGGCGAGAGAAGGGGGAATACGCCGGAGATTGAAAGTCGCGCATTCACGATTCGTCTGAAAAAGGGGTTTTACCGGATAGAAGGTTACAGGCCCATTGATCCGGATATGGAATATTATGGTGTGCGCGAGGATCTTTTTGTGGGTGCCAACACCGAACAGCACCTCTGGCTGCGGATGGAAAAGCGCTTGACAGAAAAGGGCATGGCCAATGCCGCCCTTCTTTATATGGAGCGGGCCTTTGCGGATCGCTACCACGACCTTGGCAACGGCACGATTATGGATTTTGAGACAGGACTCCAGTGGATGCGTTGCAGTGTGGGACAGCAGTGGGATGGGGAGAGTTGTCTTGGCGTGCCCCAGGCCCACACCTGGGCCCAGGCCACGGAGGCGGCGCGGGGGATGAATGTTGTGGGCGGTTATGCCGGGAAGAAAGACTGGCGTCTGCCCTCCGTGGAAGAACTTCAGTCCTTGGTGTTCTGCAGCTCGGGTTATCCGGAGCACTGGAATAACACCGGCAGATCCTGCGAAGGAGAGTATCGCCGTCCTGCCATTCTGGAAGCGGCTTTTCCCAATACGCCCAGTACCTGGTTCTGGACAGGCGAGGAAGATGCGGAAGACCCCCAATCCGCCTGGTTTGTGTTTTTTCATTACGGCAGTAGCCAGACAGGAAAAAAGCACAATGAAAAATACCTGCGCTTTGTAAGGGATGGGGGACTCTGATCCGCGTTAAGTCCGCCTGCAGGGCAATCTGAGCCCCTGGCACCCGATGACGATTTTTTTCAGGGGTATTGGCTACGCCATACCCCTGTCGCTTTTTGCGATGGTAGAAAATGCTGAAATCACAGGCCTGCGTTTTGTTTTCCAATTTGGGAAAGCAGGGCGCGGGCCTGTTGTTTTTTTACTGAGGGATTGAAGAAATCTTTTTTTGCAGTTGAACAGCTGAAGAATTCTGCCGTTTTTTGGGCTTAACTACCCGATATTGATGGTTGAATGACGTTTGTTGTTTGTTTTCTGTATTTTTGAACGGGAGAAATGCAAAAAAGCCGGTTGAAAAAAGCTTGTGTTTTTCATCATTTCTTTTTAAATGGGGCCTTAAATTTTTTAAGGCTTTTTCCTTTTTGTGTAAACGATATGCTGTAAGAGAGAATTCATTTTCAGGGTTTGTTACGCGGATTTTACGGCCCTTTGGAAAAAGTGTTTTTTGCCTTCGCCGGTTCCTACCCATGGGGCTGCGCGGGCAGAGGACGCCTTTATTCCTGTCCTGATGCGATGCGATATGCCCTGCTCAGGATCAGGAGAAGGTTTTCGGATTCCTTAAGGATTGTTATGCGCGATCCCCGGTCTTTTTGGACTTGTGGTCCTGGGTTGTTTTTTAACCTTAAAGAAACGACAGGAAAGAATTCTTCTGATAACAGGCTGAAACCTCAAAAACTGGTTGAAACAATGAAATCAGCAAGGGTGTCCAGGTTCTTGGGTGCAATTTGTGCGTTTTTCGCCGAAGGATTGGCGAAGTCTCTGGCATGGATGTTTTTTTTCTGCCTGATCTGCTTCTGGCAGACATCCGCGGCTCTGGATTTTCCAAAGATGGATATCCGTGCCGTGGAGCTTTCGTCCAGAGGGGGAGGGGTTTTTCCATTTTTTGTACGAATAACAGACTGTTCGGATCTGGCATCCCTTGCCCTGACAGCCGATGGTTTTCACGAGACCCGGGGAATGGATTCCGCGATTCGCAGAAATGATCTGCAACAAGGCTGCGAATTCCGTTTTGATCTTCCCTTTTCAGGCACTCTTCAGGTGGAAGCGCGGGGCGAGACCCGTACGGGGCAGGCCTTTACCCATACCGAATTTTTTCGCCACGAAAGACATCTGCCCACCCTGCGTTTCAAGGAGCTTGGTTTCGAGGAAAGGGCGGGTGAGCCCTTTCTTGCCGTCTGGGTGGAAGCCGAAGATGACACAGACATCACGTCGGTGTCTGCGGATGTGGTTGGTCTCCGGGCCTCGGATCTTCGGGCTTCCGGAGGCCTGGTGGCCGAAGCCCGGAAAACGGCCTTTGCGGATACGGACGGCAGTTTGCGGGTTTTCCCGGACTGGGATGATCAGAGTCTTTTTGTGTTCAGGATTCCCTTAAAAAACAGAATGAGCGCTGAGGCCATTGCCCAGGATGGTCTTGTGCTCATGACCCTTTCTGCCACGGATGCCTCGGGTAACCAGGCTTCTCTTTCCAGAGTGGCCTTCACGGGTAAGGATGTGGTGGAGGCTGCTGAGGATCTGCGGGTGAATCCGGAACGTATCGTATTCACAAGCCTCCTTGAAACCTCTGTTCTTCTTCCTTCTGTGCATTATCAGTTTCGGGGGCGAACCCCCCTTCCTGGTGCGGGTTCGGGAGTTCTGTATTCCTCCTCCCGACCGGATCTTGTGGGGGTCACTTCGGGTGGGGGGGTCTATCCTCTGGCGGCCACCCAGGATGAGGAGGTGCACATCACGGTCTCCTATCCGGGCCTTGCATCTGTGGAGGTGCCCGTAAGTGTTGCGCCGGACAGGCATCTTTCCGCCATCCGCATGGTGGAGGATTCGGGCGAACCTGTAAGCCTGTGGACCCTGCCGAAGCTCAACACTCGTTTTTCCTTTCCCAGACTGGAGGGCGTTTTCAGTGATGGCGGAACGGCAATCATTGATGCCCAGTTTCCCGTGACCTACAACCTGGCGGAGGATGCCGGAGGGATCCTTGACCTGCATCCAGCCCTTGGTCTCAGAGCCCTGGCCCGCGTTCCGGAGCAGTCTCCGCATTTTCTCACCATCCGGTGTCAGGGACTTGAAACCAGAGTCTCCGTTGCGGCTATGGATGCCCTCCCTGAGGTTTCCATGCTTCTTCCGGCAAGCATTGTCCAGGGCAGGGACATCGAACTCATGGCCGAGGCCAGGGACGATGTGGGCATACGGCGGGTGGATTTTTACATGGATGGCATGCGTATCGGTTCTCGGGACAATCCTCCCTACCGCATTCGTCTTGCAACGGATGCGGATATGCTGGGTCGGGTTTTCCGATTTGAGGCCCTTGCTGCGGATACGGCGGCTCAGGAAAGCCGAACTCCCGTTTCCGAGGTGCGGATTATTGCAGCCAACACGGACAAGGTGCCGGAGCTGAAAATCCTGAGTCCAACGCCCCTGCAGCGGGCCATAGAGATGGCCCCTGTGCGTTTTGAAGCGGGTCGAAAGCAGAAGGACGGGGAAGACATGGGAGACGATGTTTCCCATGTGGTCTTTCATCTGGATGGTAGAAGGGTGGGGGAGGCTTTTTTCCCTCTTATCGAAAAAAGGGGAGAGGACAGCTATCTGATCTGGCGTGTGGAAGGCCTTCTGCCTTCCATTTCCGTGGATGAGACCACCCTTGCCGTTTATGGGGAGGTCCATGGCAGAAAGGGCGGGGTACGGAATACGGCTTCGGAAACTTTTCGCATTCTCCGGAACCGATCCCCTAAAGTGAGGCTGGTTTCTCCCTTGCCCGGAGCTGCCTTCAGTCCAGGACAGAAGGTTGGGGTACGTCTTTTTGTTGAGGACGACACCCTTGCAGCGGGTACGGAAATCCGTCTTTTTGCAGACAAGGTTCAGGTGGCAAGCCGTCTCCATCAGAATAAAAGTCAGCAGTGGCACACAGGTCTTGCAACGGGTACTGTCGAGGAGGTCTTTTCCTTTGAGGTGTCTGCGGAAAAACTCGGGGACCGTATCCGTCTGCACGGAGAGGCAACGGATTTCCACGGTGTGGTGGGAAGGAGCGAAGCCCTGGATTTCCGGGTCCTTCCCGACACCCCGCCCCAGGTGGTCATCGCCTATCCCACGGAAGGAGCCCATTTTGTATCCGGACTTCCCTTTGAGATCCGCGCCCAGGCCACGGATGATGTGGGGGTCGCCAGGGTGGATTTTTATGTGGATGAGCGTCTTATCGGATCTGATTCAACTGCTCCTTACTCCGTTTCCTTCAATACGGTTGAAGACAGAACCAGAGAACGTATCCTTTCTCTTCATGCCGTGGCTACGGACAGCAGCGGACAGGTGGCAAAGAGTCTTCCTGTACGGATTACCCTCGGTCGGGATGAGGCGCCTCCCGTACTGAATCTGGCTTCCCCTGAAATCCGGCATACGGAGGCAGGTGCCGACATTGCAGAAGTGATAGAAGCGAGTACCGTGGTACTCAAGGTGACGGGCTATGACAATGTGGGGGTTACCCGTCTTCTGCTCACCGGCGTGAAGGCCGATGCTTCAGGTCATGTGCTGACCGGGGAGAAGACCGACATCCTCACCGGAGCTGATTTTGCGCCCCAGCAGATTCCAGGAGCCCTGAATGCCTTTTCTGCTTTGAAGCGGATTCGTATTCCCATGGGAACCGGTGCCGAAGGGGTGCGGGACTATCCCGTAAGTGTCAGGGCAGAAGATGCGGCGGGGAATTTTTCCGAGCTCCAGGTGCGGATTCGGGCGATCAAGGACAGACCGCCTGAGGTACTTTTTGTACGACCTGTGCATGGTGTGGTGCATGCCAGGGATCGGGTGGCGGTGGATGTGGCGGCAAAGGATGATCTCGGCGTGGTGAGGCAGGAGCTGGCCTGGTTTGTGGGGGCTTCCGCCACCCCGGTTCTTGTGCAGCACCAGGAAGTGTTGCCTCCCCATGAAAGCCATCAGGCCCATTTTGAGCTGGATCTGGCTTCTCTGAATCTTCCCAACGCGGAAGGCCTCTTGCGTGCCGTTGCCACGGCCTTGGACGCCAGGGGCCAGATGTCCGTGCAAGAGCTTCCCTTCACAGCGGCGGAGATCCGTATCGCAGCGGACCAGGAAGGTCCCCGTGTCGGTCTGATGGCTCCTGTACCGGAAATTCCGCTTTTTGCGGGAAGTGCGGTCACCCTCTCCTGGAAGGTGGTGGATGCCTCTCCCCTGAAGAGCCTGACCCTGCTGATGAACGGGGAGGTATTGAAAGAAATTCCCCTGGAAGGGATGGCTCAGTCCGGCAACCTCCATCCTGTCTCCCTTCCTTTATCCGGCGATACCGTCACCTTTACCCTGAAGGCCAGAGACGTTTTCGACAATGAGAGCATCTCCCACTGGCCCTACCCTCTGATTCAGGATCTTCCGCCCGTGGTTTCCATCCATGTGCCTGTTTCGGGTTCCCGCATGGTGGAGGGGGAAGCCCTTGCGGTTTCCGCCATCATGAGCGATGACCGGTCCGTGCAATCCGCCCTTTTTCGTATCCGCAAAGGGGATGGGATTTTAGCTGAAAAAACCTTCAATGCAGCAGAAGTGAAAAAGGCCATGGATGCCGGAGCCTATCTGATCTGGGGCACCCGTGTACCGACCCGTCCCGAAGGGGAGGGAGGTGCCGTAACCGTGGAGGTGCTGGCAACGGACAGCGCAGGCCAGCAGGGAAGGGCCGAGGTGGGCCTTGAAATTCTGGACGATCTGGAAGCCCCCGTAGTGGAGCTGATACTGCCCGAAGGGCCTTTTGCTGTGGCTCCCGGAGCGGGTTTCAGGGTAAAGGGCAGGGTGGGGGACAATCAGTATGTGGAGGGGATTTTTCCGGAGCTGATTCTGGCCGATGGCTCGATTCAGCCTCTGGCCTGGCGTTCTTCCCGCAAGGACAGGGTGGAGCGCATCGAGGTGCCCAATCCCAATTCCTTTGGTGCCCTTCTGGTGGGTACCCGTTTTTATGCGGATTTTGAAGGTACTGTGACCCTGCCTGCGGATCTGCTTTCCGAGGCGGGGAAGACCCTGGGTTTCCGCATCCGGGCCACGGACAAGGGGGTGAACACAGCCCTTTCCCCGACGCTGGATCTTCTTGTGCTTGGGGATGAGGCTGCACCGATTATCCGCATGGTTTCTCCTTCGGAAAAGGTGTATGTGGGGGAAAACCCTTCCATTTCCCTTGTGATTCAGGATGACATTGCCCTGGCATCCTGGAAATTGTCCCGCATGGATCTCTCCGGGACGGTGGTGTTGAAAGAAGGCCCTCTTTCCGGCACCCTCGCTACCTTCAATAACATCCCTCTGGACCTTTCTCATCTGGATCCGGAAAATCCTGAGAACAGCAGCACCCTCATCCTTGTGGAAGCCCGTGACGCCGCAGGCAATGGGGCCCGGACGGAAAAACGGGTGCAGCTTCTGGCTGATCCTGTAGCAAAGCTTTCCTTAGAACATCCTGCACCGGTCTCTACGGCCCTGGAAGGCGGGCTTTTCTTCTACACCTTGCGGGTGGAAGACGCCTTTTATCCCCGACCTCCTGCATTTTTCAGCCTGAACACCACCTTCCGCAATCTTCTGGAAAGAAAGTTTTCCGGTATTCACCAGAGGCAAGGGGACGCCTTACTTCCCCGCATGCGGATGACCTATCCCGAGGCGGAGGGGCTCAATTCGAAACTTGTTGTTTTTGGCCGTCCCTACCTTGAAACGGGAGAGGAGGGACTCACGGTGTATCCAAAACCCATGAGCACAGGTGCAGCCAGAATTTTGCGTCTGGAGCTTCCCCAGGGCCATACGGTGCGTTATGGCCTGCGTTACCGCCGCGGTCTGGAGTGCGGGCTTGCCACTGAAGAAAGCTGGGTGGAAGGGGCTGATGGGGTGGATCTTGGAGCCCTTGTCTCTGATTCCGGTTTTACAGCCCTTGTTATCCGGCCGGAAGTCAGGGATGCATCGGGCCGTGTTCTTGATTTTTTTATCCGGGAAATCCGCATAGATACCCACTCCCTTGCAGGAATCTCCTCCTATGCTGCGGAACGGGGCAGGCAGAATATTGGTGATGGACATCCTGTGATTTCCGTTCTGCTGGCGGATGGGGATGGAGAGGCCCTTGTTTCTGCGGGAAGCCTTGGACACATGACGGGAAAGGATTTGCGCAGGGGCAGCCTTGGCTTTCTTCCCGACGGGGTGGGATACGGAACCCTTTCCGTGTTTGGCCATGTGGTGGATCCTGTCCATGCCATTGCGGATCCGGTTCCCCTTTCTCCCCTTGCCACCTGGAATGTGGTGGCAGGGGAGGCGAGACCTGAAGTCCGCATTGTCAAGCCTGCTCCGGGCAGCCGGGTGATTCCCGGAGAGCGCCTTGAAGTCCAGGTGAAGGCCAGCCACAGCGAAGGCCTTCTGGACCGTCTGCTGCTTTTTGACGAGGGCGATCAGCGGGTACGGGAGAGCGGCGGTTATTTTGGTAAAGATACCTATACCTTCATCTATGATCTGCCCATGGATCTTGTGGGCGGTGAGGTGGGCTTGCGCGTCCGCGCCATGGACACGCGGGGCCGCAGTGATGAAGCCGCACTGCTGCTTCCCATCCAGCCCAATGCCCCACCGGAAATCCGCATGACCCGCTTTGCCACCTATAAGGTAAATGGCAGTTTCCGCAAGGTGTATACGGAAGAAGACCGCTTGAATTATGGGGAGTTCTGGGTCCGCCGCAACGAGACCTTCGGGCTTGGCTGGGAGATCATGGATGATGTGGGGCTGAAGCGTACCACCCTTTACATGAAAGAAGCCGATGGCAGCCGTGCTCTGATTTATGAAAAACACCTGGATGTACCCTGCCCCAAGGCCCATTCCAGAAAGGAAAAACTGTCCGAAGAAATCCTTTTCAACCGCAATGTGCCCACGGAATACGAGCTTGTGGTGGAGGACCTGCATGGAGAAAGGGCGCTCCGTACCTTTATTGTGCATCCTCTGACCAACATGGCGCCCGAGGTGCGTATCACAGCCCCTGCTCCGGATCAGATGATTGCCGCAGGCACCTTCCGCATTCTGGTGGGTGTGGTGGCCACGGATGACAGGGAAATCTCCGCCAATGCCATCCGTCTTTATGTCAACAATACCCTGCTTTCCGGTTCTTTGAGGGCAGTGACGTCCAAGGATGCCGCCGTGGGTGGTCCTGCGGTGGTGGACCAGGCCTTTTACGGGATACGTGCGGCCATCGCCAGCGCCTATACCGAAGAAATGGCCAGGGAATACGGCAGGCCGGACAGTCCCCATGCCCGTTTTTATCTCTGTGAGATGGAAGTGCCTTCGGGGCTGATCCGTGAAAATGAACCGGTGCGGATGACCGCGGTGATTACGGATGCGGAAAAGGCCGTTGGCCGACATGAGGTGATCTGGCAGGCAGCCGCGGATACCATTCGGCCCGAGGTGGTGGTGGAGGCACCGGAACCGGGGTACGCACCCGTGGAGGGTACGGATTTCAAATTAAGCTTCCGGGCCTACGACAATGTCAAGGTGGAGCGTATTGCGGTATATCGCAGCTATGGGGTGCGCAGCGGAGGCGGGACTTACCGGAAAACGGATTACGGCAACGCCCTTTTCACCATTGATCACATTCCCGCCAAAGACCACATTCCCATGAGCACCAGCAATGTGGATACCCCCCGCTATGAGCGTCTTTTCCATGTTCCTCTGCTGGCGGAGCTGGCCTCCCATTTTCCCGGACTTGTTGTGGATGAAAGCACCATTTTTGACGTCTGGACCCGGGTGGTGGCCTGGGATGCCAGCGGCAATGATAACCAAAGGGAGCTTGCCTGGCGGGTGCTGGTGGACGAAAGGCCCGTGGTGGATATCCTTTCCCCCGAAGACGGGGCGAAGGTGGTGGAAGGAGCACCCATTGCTGTGAATGTCCATGCCTTTGACGATGTGGGCATTCACCATGTGCGTCTGAAGGCCTTCCACGGCCTGGGGACTGATGCCGTGGAGATTGCCTCCATTCGCCATGACCAGCCGCCCTTTCAGTTCCAGGTGATGGCTCCGGCCTTTGTTCCGGGTGGCGATAACCGGATACGTATCCATGTGGAGGCCATTGACGGTTATGGTGTGAAGCATGGGGATCTGGACCGCCATAGGGCTGAAGAGGAGATTTTCCTTGAGATCGTGGAGGACGAACCGCCCGTGGTGGCCATTGGGGTTCCTGAAGATGGCACGGAGCGCATGGAGGGAGAGTTCCTGCTGGTGCAGGTGAATGCCACCGATGATGTGGGCATTGATTGTGTGATGCTCGAGGTGGATGGGCTTAAAACCGGAAACCGGGTCTTTACGGATACCCAGTATCCCTTTGAGTTTCTGGTGGAAATTCCTTACGGCCAGGCTGGCACGGATTTGATTCTTTCTGCCCAGGCCAGGGAAATCCGTTACGGAGGTATTGCAAGAACGGTGTCAACCCTGCATCCCGTACGTGTCCATGTGAAGCGGGATGTCATCGCACCGGAAATTCTCATTCGTCGGCCTGAAAATGCCGTCGCCGATGCGGTGGAGTTCCGTACCCTGCCCTTTGAGCTGGATGTGAAAGACAATGTGCGGGTGAGTCTGGTTCAGGCGGATCTGATTTTACAGGATGGCGGAATGGAAAGGGTGGTGGCTCAGCGTCTCATGCTCACCCCTCCCTATGCCGCAAGCCTTACCCTGAAGGGCATTGCCGATTATCTGGGCCGGGAGGACAATCTTCCGGAAAGCCTTGCCATGAGCTTACGTTTTACGGCACGCGATGGGGCGGGCAATGTGTCCACCCTTTCCCTTCCCGTGAATCTTCGGCGGAATCTGCCACCGAAATTGCATGTGATGAAGTTTCTGGATGCCAGGGGATACAGCCTTGGAGAGATGCCCAGGGGTCTTACGGAAGGGCGGAAGATCATCGTGGCCCTTGAGGCAGGCCATGATGCGGACGAATTCGGTGTGGACAAGGTAAGGCTGGAGCAGGCCCTGGGTACAGGGGAAGCCTTAGATTTCTTCACGGAAGTGGGAGAAGACCATGCCGCTCCCTTCCTCTTTCACATGAAGGTTCCCGCAGGCCATGCGGGGGATCAGCTGCGGTTCCGGGCCCATGCCGTGGATGTGGACGGTATTCATTCCGTGGAGCCTTTGGTGCGCACCCTGGAGATTCTTCCGGATCTTCCGCCCACGGCGGTCATTGTCCATCCTCTGGAACGCAGTGTGGTGATAGAGGGCGAAGCCCTGGAAATCCGGGTGAAGACGGAAGATGACCTTGGCTGGGAGGGCATCGACCGGGTGATATTTTATGTGAACGATATCCCTGTGCACACGGCCTGGAACAATGTCACGGATGTATCCGGCAGCTATGCCATGAACAATGAATACAGAGCTGTGATCCAGCCCCCCAGAGGTGTGGATGGATTTTATCTCCACGCCGAGGCCTATGATGTGCTGGGTCAGATGGGCCGCTCCCAGACCGTGCGGGTGGGCCAGATCCCGGATACGGTGAAACCCCGTCTTTCCGTCCTCTGGCCTGCGGAAGGGGCCATTCTCACAGCGGCAAAACCTCTGCGCATCACAGCCCTTGTGGAGGACATCGGGTATGAGGATGAGAGGCGGGTTTTTGCCCGTCTTGTGCGGGAATATCGCAGGGAAGGACTCTGGGTTGAGGCTGCGGCCAGTGGAGATCAGGAGCTTTTCCGCAATGACGAGAGAGAGGCGGGAGATCCGACACCCGTCAGCAATCCCGACCATCACCGCTACATCTACTGGAAGGATTTTGTGGGCAGCGGGGATCTTCTGATCCGGGAGGGGCTGCCCGATGAGCGTTTGGTGGTGCAGGTCCGGGTGGAAGCTCCGCCCCATGGTCCTGTTCTTTCCGAGACCCGTCATGAGGTGGGGCTTGGCCTTTCAGAGCAGCGCTTTTTCCTGCCCGCCCTGCCGGAAGCCTCCCACCGGAGTCTTGCACGATCCGTCCACTATACGGCCCTGGGGCAGTTTCAGACGGAAAACCGTACGGGGGGACTCATCGCAGCCTGGAGTACCTGGGATCCCATGCGTCTGGAACCGGGGTTAGGCAATGCCCTGTATCCGGTTTACTCCTACGAGACCCTGCCCCGCACAGGCCTCTTCCTGGCCGATGATGTGGGCGGAAACCCCGGGGGGGACGGAGCCCTGTACCTGCACTCCGAGCTGCTTTCCGGTGCTTCGGAGATCTTCACCGGCACCATCACGGAAGTACATGCGGACAGCGCCTTTGTTCTTGCTTCCAAGACCGGTGTTTCCTTTGCCCCTTCTGAAAAGACGCCGGAAAGTTCCTTTGTGAATGCCCTCCGGGCTACCATCGCCAAGAACCCCGAAACGGGGAAGGCCCATGACGGGCACGGGGAAGGCGAGCTTCTGGTCTACAATGTCCGCAATGCGGACGGACATTTTGGCTTGCCCTATCTGCTCACCGGCCGCCTGGACATGCCCTACAAGGAAGTGCACGGCCTCGCCCGCATCGACGATCTGGCCCTGGTGGCCAATGGCCATGGCGGGGTGCAGGTGGTGGACATCAGTAACCTCTCCGCCCCTTACCACGTGGGCTATATCAAGCCCGACGGCTATGCCCGGGATGTGGCGGTGATGGATCATTACGCCCTCATCGCGGCCTCTCATCAGGGTCTGGTGGTGGCGGATCTCCAGAGCCCCTCCCTTGCCATTATCTCCCACATCGATACCCATGGGGTGGCCAACCGGCTTTTTGTGGAAGGCCGCACCGTGTATGTGGCGGACATGGCCGGGGACGGCAGGGTGTCCCGCCTCAACATCATTGACCTGAGCGATCCCTACCGTCCTGAAATGAAACGCACCGTGGATCTTCTGCCCGCACGGCCGGATTTTGTGGCGGACGGCGCCTATGATGTGCTGGTGGCCGGAGGCAGGGCTTACGTCACGGTTCTCTATTCGGATCAGGAGGACAGGCCATCCCAGACCCTGGTGGAGGTGGTGGATCTCGGGGCTCCGGACTTTGAAGATTCCACCATTCCTGCCCTGATCCATGAAAGGGCCACAGAGCGGGATTTTGCGGCCCGGGGTATGGCACTGGCCTGGGGTAAGGTGCATGTGGCAGGCGGCAGGCAGGGGCTTTGCGCCCTGGAGCTGCCGGGACTTTCCGTTTCAGGCCACTCCCCCGCATCCGAGGCCAGGGATGTGGATACGGACCTGGCCTTCATCGGTGTGGAGTTTTCCAGATCCCTACCCGAAGATCTGAATTTCAGGGAGCATGTACGTATCCAGATGATGGACGCCCGCATGGGCGAGGAAGTGACGGAGCACTTTACCTTTGCCTTTGCCGAAGGTGAGGGCATGGAGTCGAGGCGACGGCTGCGCATCCTGCCCAGGGAAGGAACAACGCTTTCAGTCAACACGGCCTACCTCGTTACCCTGCAAAAGGGAATGCCTGCCGCAGTGGGCGGTCCCCTGGGCCGGGACTACACCTTCCGTTTTTTCACAAGCCGCAGCGCGGATGGGGCAAAACCCCGCATCGTTCATTTGTCTCCGGACAAGGGGTCCATCCAGGGTGGAACGGAAATCACCGTATCCGGCTATGATTTCGGCAGGAATCCCGTCCTCTATCTTGGCGGTCAGCGCCTGGTCATCCAGGAGGTGCTGGAGGGTTCCGGGGCTCCGGACGGCCTTGACCGCGTGCGGGCCATCACCGCTCCCCACTATGCAGGCCCGGCATCCTTAAGGCTTGTGCATGAGAACGGCCGGGAGCATATGGCCATCGGTATCTTCACCTATGTGGATATGTTGCAGATCGGTTTTGTCCATCCTGCGGTGGTGCGGGTGGCCCAGACCGGTGAACGGGACCGGGTGACCCTTACGGGCTATGGTTTCCATGATGGTCTGGAGCTTCGGGTGTACAGGCCCGGAGACACCCTGCCTCTGGCGAAAAACACGGTGGACGGGGATGCCCTCTCCCTCTACAGCGCTGAAAGGATGGACTGGCTTGTTCCGAGGATAGAGGAGGGGCAGTACCGGGGATTTGTGGACATTGAGTTGCGGGACGGGCAGGGTCGCAGGGCCTACGCACCCCAGGCCCTGTTCTATGGTCGTCTGGCCGTTAACCGTACCTTAGAAACGGCAAAGGAAGTCCTTAAGGTGCCCGATCCCCTGAAGATGCCGCCGGGTCGCATTCAGGATCTTGTGACGGATGCGGATCTGGGGCTTGTCTATGTCATGGGCCGCGGGACAGAGGGGCTTTCCCCCGGAAGGGTTTTTGATGTGAAGGACATGGATCAGGTGGCAAGGAGCTGGCTCTCCCTGATCCGTTATCCCCAAGGCCGCGTCCAGGATGCTGCGCCCATGTTCCGCCTGGGTTATTATGACCTGCCTGCGGATCTTCGGCCCGAAACCCTTATTCTTTCGGAAAAGCAGCTGTATGTGGCGGCCGAGGCCCTGCATTTTCCCCACATTAAAACCCCCTTTGCCAACCAGCGGGTGATCCTCGTTTATGACCGCATCCTGAAACTTCCCGGAGAAGACGGAGGAGAACTGCCGCCCGAAGGAGACTACAGGGACTGGCGCTATGCCCTGCCCCTGCCCTTTACCAAGGCCCCCACCACCCTGGCCCTGGCGGGAGATCTTCTTTTTGCCGGTAACGCTGTGGATGGCCTTGCCGTGATCCATGTGGCGGACCCCATGAAACCCGCACTGATCCGGGTGATGAAAACGGCCCGTGTGCAAGGCATGGAGGTGGCCTTGAAACCCCATGGCCTGCAGATCGTGGGAGATCATCTTCATGTGCATGGAGGCCGCAGACTGGTCTTTTCCCTGCGCAGCCCAGGGTTGCCCCAGGTGGGGGCTTTTTCCGCCAAAAGGCATGCCGCAGGTATCAGGAAGAGCAGACTCCTTGCGGAGCATGGCAGCGCGAATTTTGATCTTTCCCTGATGGATACCACAAGACCTTCCCATGTACGGACCCTGGGGCATTACGACAGCCGGGGGACTTTTCTTTCCGGGACTGTGAAAAAAGTGGGGGCGGGCACCAGTCTGGTCTTCAGCGCATCGGATGAATGGAGTGAACGTTCTCCAGGGAATCGTCACTACCTTTCCCTCTATGATGTCCAGAGTCCGGAGCTGCCCCTTCTTCTCGATGCGGTGCACTATGGGGAAGGGGAGGCTGTGATGGCCGCAGATCTTGCCGCAGACGGCATGCTGGCCGTGGCCACAGCTTCCCGTCTGCGTCTTGTGGATACCCTGGTGCTGGATCTCAAAGAGTCCCTTCCTGCAAACGGAGCTTCGGGTATTGCCCTGGATACGGGTATCCGTCTGCACTTCAACCGTCCCCCTCCTGTGGAAGAAGGTCTGGATACGGGGGCAAGCTATGGCCCTTATATCCGTCTCTTCCGGGAGGACGGCAGCGAAAAGGGGATTTCACTTCCCTTCACCCTGAACCGGGATCCTTCCAATCCCGCCATTTTTCTTGTGCAGCCCCAAAACTCCCTTGCCCCGGGCGCATCTTTCCGTCTGGAACTGAAGGAGGCGGTCGCCAGTCGGCGTACGCGGGGACTTTTCAATTATGAGATCCGTTTTCAAACGGGCAGGGATCATCTCGGCGCTCCTGAAATTACAGGGGTGACACCCTCGGTGCTGGAAACCGGTGGGGGTGAAGTGGTGGTCCGGGTAAAAAATGCCCATGCTCCCACCTTTACCATCGCGGACAGGGAAGCCCGGATTCTTGAAAGCACAGAGGAAGAGGGGCATGTCCGGGCCTTCAGGCTGGAAGCCCCTGCCAATCTTGCGGGACCGGCCCTGCTGCGGGTGGAAAATGGGAATGGAGCTTTCCATGAAAGGATAGGCGCCCTTCTCTACGTGGAGCCCCTGATCCTGAAAAGACTCTCTCCGGCCTGGGGTTCCCTGGGCGGTGCTACGGAGGTGGTTCTGACGGGGCAGGGCTTCCGGCCCGGATTGAACCGGGTAGAGGTTTTCTTTGGCGGTATTCCCGTGGCCGAAGACAGGATTCGGGTGCTGGATCCGGAGCGGGTGCTGGTGGAAACTCCGGCCAACCGCATCGGTACGGTGGATGTGGAAGTGCGTCTGGATACGGGGCAGTCTGCTGTTCTGGAAAAGGCCTTCACCTATCTGGAGCCGGTGCAATCGCGGATTCCCGGAGGCAGCCGTATCCGTCACATGGCCCTGGATGCCACGGGGACCTATCTGGTCACCGCGACAGGGGGCAGTGTGCAGGTTTACAACATTGATCCCGCATTTTTGAAAGGGAAGGACGGTGCGCCCCTGTCTTTGGACCTTCTGCGGGGTCTTGTGGACCGGGATGGCAATAAGCAGGATGACCGCATTGTCAGCAGTTTCACCCTTCCGGACGGTTATACAGCCATGGGCGTGGCCCCCTATTTTGAGCGGGGGATGCAGCGGGTGCTGGTCACGGGGGTAAAACCCGGAGAGCCCGGATCCGCCGCCTTTTTCGTTTTAGCCTATGACCCCATGGACATGAAGAGGGTGACCCTTGTCACCCGGCTTCCCCTCTTTTCCGATCTGGCAAGGGGCATTGAAGCAGGCCAGCAGCGGGCTGTGCTGGCCATGGGAGAGCGGGGCATCGGCTGGGTGGATATTCATATCCAGACCAAGGCCTACCTTTCCCGCACCTTTGCCCTGCCCGACAACAGATCCGCCTTAGATGTGGCAAGGCTTGGGCCGGAACCCGGAGCCAAAGACCGCTATGCCGTGGTGGCGGGCAAATTCAATGTGGCGGAAAACCGCCTGGAAGCCCCGGAGGATCCTTTTACCGGCGGGTTTTATATTGTGGAGACGGATCCTCTTTCCGGAGGCCGGATTCTCGGTTCCCTGCCCGTACCTGCCAGCCGGGTGCGCATAGAGGGAAATCGGGCCTATCTCGCCGCAGGGGATGGCGGTGCGGTGATTGTGGACATTGCAGATCCCTCAAAGCCGAAAATCCTTTCCCGCATCACGGCCTTTGGTTCTGTGCGGGATCTCGATGTACTGGGCAACACCCTTTATCTTGCCCTGGGTGAAAGGGGGATTCTTACCGTGGATGTGACCCGGCCGGATCGTCCCCAGATCCGGGAGGGCCTGGAAAACCATCCGGACATTCCCATGGAGAATGTCATTGCCGGGCGCTATGGTGCCATCGGCGGGGGCAGTGGCCTTGTTCAGGTGGGAAAGGATGTGGTGCTCAAGGTGGTGGATGTGCTTCCCTACCGGGGCATTCTGGATAAAGGGGCGGACGGGCCTGTGCGCATCCGGGTGCGCTTTAATAAAGACATTTCTGTGCTGCCCGAGGAATCCGGCAACCTTTTCCGCTTTCATCTGAAGGATGAAAGCGGCAGAAAAATTCCCTGCTCTACGGAAATTCAGTCCAATGACGTGATTCTTACCTTAGACCCCGACCATGGTCTGGAGCTGGGAGACAGGGCGCATCTGCGGGTGGAGGCGGGGGTGGCCTACATCAAGCCCATCCATTCGTCCCGTCTGACCCTTTACAGGCTGGAGCAGGATCAGCACTTCACCTTCATCTACCGTGGGGCGCGGCCGGATGCCCTGAGCCTCGATACCCTGCTTCCAAGGCGGGTCCCCGTCGGAAAATCCGCCCTCATTACCGTATCCGGTCTGGGCATTCCCGCAGATCCCGAAAGGGTGCGTCTCTTTGTGGGCGGTCATGGGCTTCGGATACAGGCCATTGAAACCAATGACGCGGAGGAGAGGGCTGCCATCATCCGGGCTGAACTGCCTGCCCTGAGCCGGGCCGGTACCTATGATCTGGTGGTGGAAGTGAACAAGGCCGGGATCTGGGAAAGTGCTGCCCTCTTGGGAGCTTTGCAGGTGGACGCAGTGGTGCGCTTTGACCGGATTCTTCCCTCCTGGGGTCCTGTGGAGGGGGGGAGTACCCTGACCCTCTACGGAGACGGTTTTGAACCGGGCAATACGGTGATGGACGGCGTGGAGGTGGTCATCGGCAACACGCCCGTCGCTTCCTTAAGGGTTCTTTCCTGGGACAGGATGGAGGTGGTAACAAGGCCCGGCACCGTGGGCAGACACCGGGTGACGGGCAAGGACCGCTATGGTCATGAAGCCCGGCTTTCCGAAGAGGTGGGTTTTGGCTATGGCATGAAACAGCTTTCAAGCCACAGCGTGTCCTTTTCTCCCTCGGATGTATGGGTGGATGCAGGTACAGGTCTGGCCTTCACCAACGGGGGACATCTTGGAGAAGGCTATACCCTGCACCCCTTTGCGGGTTTCCGCTTTGTGGAAACCGTGGCTGCCGCAGGCTTTGACGTGCAGAATTCGGAGGCCCCCCTGCTTACGGGAATGGTGGGTACCCTGCCCAGCGGACCGGAGGGCAGAAAAATCCTTGAACAGGCGGCGAAATACCATGCTCTGGCCTTTCAGGGGGCTCTGGAAGGCTTGCGGCCTGATGAGGAAAAACGTCTTCGGGATCTGGGCCAGGATCTTCCTGCCTTCGGCTATGATTCCATCCGTCTTTATTCCGATGAGGTTCTGGAAGAAGGAGTGAAACGCAAACGCCTTTATGTGGCCTCGGGATCCGGCGGCGTCAAAGCCCTGAATCTGGATGAAGCCAACGGCCTGCAGAAGATTTCCCAGGTGCTGGATCGGAATGCGGGAAAACGGGTGGGATCCGTCGTGAAGCTCGGTCCCAGCCTTTTTGCTGGTCAGACGGGGCATGGCGTCTGCCGGTCGGAGGAACCCTGCAAAGATCCGGGGCTTGTGGAAACCCTCTCCTATCATTATGCAAAAGATCCTGTCGTTCTCGGTTCCCTGACCGATGCCTGGGGGCAGACCATACAAGGATCCCGTTTTGTGGGAGAAGATGGGGGCTGGCTTTTTGCGGGTGGTCTGCTTTGGCAGAATAAATGGAAGCCCAAAGAAGAGGAACCTCCCTATATTATTTCCCGGAGAACTTATACCGGAAAACCCTTTGGTCCTCCGCCCATTGAGGAGGGCGTGGACTCCGGAGAAAGGGAGCACCTGCTCACCGCCCTGAACCTCCAGGACAGGGCCCTGCGCATGGCCTATCCTCTGGCGGGAAGTCTTCATGATCTGGCGGTATACGGGGATGTGCTTTTTGCGGGAACGGACGCGGGTATTGAGATTCTCGACCGCAAAGACCCTGAAAAACGCAGTCTCTTTGCCATCGCACCGCCTTTGCAGCAGAAGACCGGTGCGGGCTACAGGATGCGCAGCTTCGGCAGCCTTCTTTTTGCGGCTGCGGGCGGTGGCGGGGTGATCGTTTTGGATATCCGCGATCCCTGGCATCCCGAGGTGATTTCCGCGGGCAATGCCCAGGTGGTGGAAGGCCTGGATGTGTACAAGGACAGGCTGATCACCGTTTCCGGAGGCGGAGGAATGAAGCTTCTGGAGCTTCCCGGTGCCTTTGTGGTGGAAAGCTCCGTGCCGGAAAGGGGCCGGATGGTTGCGGCGGCACCCTATGTGTTGCGTTTTAACGAATGGCTGACCCTTGAGTCCCTGAAGGAGGCGGAGGCCATCCGGGTGCTGCGGGAAGACGGAGAGGAGGCCGTGCCCTTTCAGCTTGAAGCAGAGGGGGGAGACGGGGGCGTCTCGGACACCTTCCGGCTTCTGTTTGACCGCAGCCCCGGCGTTTCTTATCGCATCCATGTGGAAAAAGCCCGCAATCTGCGGGGGGGAGGACTCTGGAGGCCCTTTACGGGCCGGGTTCTTGCCGGGCCGGAAGGGGCACTGCAGCCCCGTGTGCATTCCGTGGAAGGGGGGCTTGTGCTCCGGGGTTCGGAAAAAAGCATCCGCATCCACGGGGAAGATTTCCGCAACAGTCCGGATCTTGAGGTATTGGTGGGCATCTGGCCCGTTCCCGTGGTCTGGCTGGACAGTACGACCTTAGAAATTCCGGGCGGCGCCCTGAATCTGCTGCCCCTTCAGCCGGGCGCCCATCATCTTCGGGTAAGGGATCTCGATTTTGCTGCGGACGTGCCCGGCGGCATTGTGCTGGCGGAAAAATCCGAAGATACCCGTTTTACGGTGTCTCCGGACTCGGGCAGTACCGCAGGGGGAAGCCTCGTCAAAGTCAGCGCCGATGGTCCAGCCATTCTGCCCGGAGCCAAGGTTGTCATGCGGCCGGTGGGAACCCATGGAGAAGGGGATCTGCGTTCCCGTTTCTCCGAAGAGGGTTTTGCCATTGTGGATCTGAAGGATGATGTGCAGACCCTTTCCTCCTTTCAGTTCCGGCTTCCCGGCCTGGGTACGGAGGATCCCCTCTTTTATGATGTTTATCTCGATATGGGCGGGGAGCTGGTGCACGCAGGAACCTTCTCCTATACCCTGGATGAGAGCCGGGCCATGGACCTGCCCAATTATCCGCCCATGACCATCGGTGCCGTTCATATCCGGGACCGGGAGATGTTTGTGGGGGTGAAGTCCGGGAAAAAGCCCAGTGCGACCAATCGTTTTCTCATGGAATCCGGTCTTGAGATCTACGACATTTCCATCTGGGACAGACCCGTCCGGCTTTCCCAGATGCCCACGGAGGCTCCTGTTACTGGCCTTGCGGTGCGGGATCATCTGGCCTTTCTCGCCGCAGATCAGGAGGGGCTTCTTGTGGTGGATGTCTCCGACATCAAAGAGCCCCTTCTCCTCAACCGCTTCCCCGTACCGGGCCACAGGGCCACGGATCTTGCCCTGAACGCCAACCGCCGCTGGCTGACCATGGCCGTTGCCGATGATCTGGGCACGGGCTACCTGCGCTTTTTTGATCTCATGGATCCGGAGCTGGACCCACCGGCAGGCCTTGCCGTGATCCCCCTGGCCGAGGGGGCGGTTGCGGGTCAGCCCCTGGCCCTGCAATGGCAGGGAGATACCCTTTTTGTCCTTCTTGCTCAGCAGGGGCGTCTGGTGCTGGTGGAGGTGAACGGCCTGGATACGGGGCCTGTCCTCAAGGCCTTCCCCCTGGAAAGGGGGCAGATGAAGGGGTCTTTCAGGGATGTTTCCCTTGCCGTCCTTTATGGTCGCGTGGTCATCACCAATGGCTCGGATTATGTGATCCATGAAAAAAGCGGTGAGGGGTACAGGGCTGTGTACTGGCAGGAGATGCCAAGGGGACATCATGCGCTCTGCCTTGATGAGGGCGGACTTCTCGCCGCAGGCGGTATTGGTCTTATGCCCACGCCCGCCGTTTCCCTGGCTGTGGCGGCCCTGAATCCTGGGCCTGGTGCCCTTCTCCATGGCGGAGAAAAGATCCGGATTCACCTGAACCGCCGCATTGACACCCGGCCTGAAAGTCTGGAAGCGGCCATTTTCCTGAAGGACAGCACAGGGGCACTTCTGGGTGAAGACACCTTTACCCTGGAGGGCATCAACACCCTTTCCGGCAGTTATGTGGATATCCACTTTGCACCTGCCCCTGCCCATACAGGAAAGGTACGCCTTGAGATAAAAGGGGATCTTCTGGATACGGCGGGAAAGAATCTCAGCCAGCCGGTCACTGCGGAATATACGCTGAAGCAGGGCCTCCGTCCTGTTCTCCATTCCGTGTTCCGGGTGAATAAGGACAAGACCTACGGGCACTTCTTCCACGGAGACGGCAGGGAAGAGGTTCGGGTGGAAGGCCGGGGTTTTGGCCGGAACACCGCAGGCCTTGAAGTCTTTGTGGGGGATGTCCGCATTTCGGAAAGCCAGATTCTTTCCGTGGATGAGGAGGTTTTCACCTTCCGTCTGCCCGCACTGCATCTGGCCCTTTCCACGGCGGCCCTGCCTCTCCGCGTGCTGAAGGACGGGGCCGAGGCCCTGCTCCATGGGGCGCTGGTCATCCAGCCCAGGCTGGTGCTTCAGGAAGTGAAGCCTGCCATGGGGCCGCCCCAGGGCGGCAATGTGCTGGAGCTTCTGGGTGCGGGTTTCTCCAGCCATGTGCGGGTGAAGGTGGGAGCCGCCGAAGCCGGGGATCTCAGGGTGTACAGCGCAAACCGCATCACCGTGCGGGTGCCCGCGGGCAGTTTCGGGCCTGCGGATGTGTCCGTGACCACCCGTCTTTTCCCGGATGAGGCAAGTGTGCTTCAGGGTGCCTATTTCTATGCCAGTCAGGCCACAGGCTCCGCCGCGCTTTCCGGAGCGGGTGAGGCCGCTACCCCCGTTTCTGCCGTGGCGGTCAGGGATCAGGTGCTCTATTCCCTCACCGGCGGCTCCTATGCCGCCCGGGACCGCCAGGGCAGGAGCCTCGGCCGTCCCGGCACAAGCCGTGGCAGGCTCTATATCCATGACATCTCAGATCCCGTGCGGCCGAGACTTCTTGAAAAGACCCTTGCGGACCTGAGTCAGCCCTTCCACTTTGAGGCCCAGCTGCCGCCCGAAGGCTTCCGGGATCTTGCCTTTGAAGGCCGGGATCTTTTCCTTGTGGGCGGTAAAAGGCTTTTTCATTTTGACATCACCCTGCCTTCGGATCCCCTGCTCCTTGCGGAAATCCCCATGGCTGCGGATCTGCGTTCGGTACAGATCCGGGACGGGCTGGTTTATGTGGCAGGAGACGGAGGGCTTTCCATTTATCGCATGGATGCGGAAAGGGGCCTGCGGGAGCTTGGCCGCCTTTCATCCACCGATCTTGGAGGCGCACCCGGAGCCTTACGTTTTGATGGAGACCGCCTCTGGATGGGGATTCCCGATGCCGGAGCCCTGGTGGTGCTGGAGCTGGCTTCGGGGGCCTTTAAGATCGTGGCAAGGCATCCCCTCAGGGATATGGGCGGCCATGGGCTTTCGCCTGCGGATCTGCTGGTGCTCCACGACCGGGTGCTGGTGTCCGGCGGCGGCCGGGGAACGGTGGTCTGTTATGGTCTGGGGCTGAAGGGACTTGTGCCTGTGGCGGAGCTGCGCCTTGCCTATCTTGTGGCGGGCGGGGATGTCTTTGCAGGCCGTATGCAGCTTCAGGGACACAGACTTTTTGTGGCGGGTGGAGAAGGGGATCTTCAGGTCTTTGACATCGCATCCTGGCTTTCCGGAGACTATGGCAGGGAGATCGCTCTGGAGGATTATTACGGTCTCATCGGGGATGTGCGTACCTTTGGCATCGGCAGGGGCGCTCTGTATGCGGGTTCCACCCATGTGTATGCGGAGGGCCGTCCTGCGGAAAACCCCTTAGAGCCTGGTGCCTCTATATCGCAGCTGGGAGGCAGCGTACACACCCTGGTGCAGGAGGCCCTCACCGTGGTGGAACAATACCCCCTTCCCGACGGGGTGATTCCCGGCAATGCTGCCCTCAGTCTTCAGTTTAACCGCATTCTGGACCCGCTCCAGATGGCGGAGATGAAGGACCATCTTCTTGCCGTAAGCCTTGCGGGCAGTCCCGTTGAGGGCTGGGTGGATGTCGAGGTGAACAACACGGGGACCCGCCTTGGGTTCAGACCGGCAAGGCCCTTTGAGGATGGCAGGCGTTATGTTCTCACCCTTTCCGGTGCTCTGCGGGATCTTTCCGGCCGGACCCTGGGCCGGGAGTATCGTTTCCGCTTTGTGGCGCAGGATGCGGTGCAGCCGGAAATTCACGGCTTCAGGCCGGATCTTGCTTCCTGGCGGGGCGGGGTGGAGGCTGTACTCCGGGGCCGGGGTTTTACCGGGGAAAGCCGGGTGCGCATTGCGGGTATGGAGGTGGCCGGAGATAAGATCCTTTCTGTTTCCGACGGAGAAATCTGCTTTATTCTTCCAGGGCTGGAAGGCCCGCCAGAGACCAACCGCCTTGCCGGTGCCGAGGTAATCAACGGAAAACTGAAGGCCTTCCGGGCCGGGCTTTTCCTTTATGTCACGGATCCGGAAGTCTCTTCCATGGGCCGCTATGACAGCCAGACCGGGCAGGTGAACGGCAATCTCCATGAATTTGTCTATGGTTCCGGAGAATGGCTGGGGCTGAAGGGCAGGGGGTTCAGCCTGGATACCCGTGTTCTTGTCCATGGCAGACCCGTGGAAACCCGCCTTGTGAATGCCGACACCCTCATTTTCCGCATTCCTGATGCGGCCATCGGGCCTCTGGATGTGCACCTTGAAAACCTTCCGGACGGCTCGGACCGGATCCAGGTGGCAGGTCTCTCCCTGGCCTTTGAGGCCCGGAGGTGGATGGCGCAGAATACGGCCCTCTTTGCCCGTTCCGGCGATTTCATGGCCCTGCACGAGGTGCAGTCTTCCCGTCAGGAGACACGCTACTTCATCGCCCTTTATGCCACACCCGACGGCGAAGCCCCCATCTTTTTGTCCCGCCTGGAAGTTTCAGGCCCTCTCAATCAGCTGGCTATGGGGGAAGGCTGGCTTCTGGCCCATCTTCAAGATCCCGACAGCCTTCTTGTGGTCAGTCTCGCCAATCCCTATGCACCGGAGCTGGCGCATACTCTCGTCAACCCCGGCGGAGACCGTTTCCGAAAACTCTGGATTCAAGGGGAGAATTTCATTGGCTTTGGTGAAGAGGGTGCGCTTTTCCAGGGCAGTCTCCATGGGGCGGGCTGGCATCGTTTTGAAACCCAGGCCCTGGATGCGGATTTTGACGGCAGACGGCTTTACCTCCTTTATCCCACCCGCATCGGCCTGCGGTATCCCGAAACTCTGGGTACGGAAACCGGATCCAGCCCCCATGTGCTGGTGAATCCCAAAAAAATCCGCTGTGCGGATCAGCGCATGCTGGTTTTAGAATCCAACCGTCTGGAATTCTGGCTCACGGAAACCGAAGATGGCCTGCCCCGGTCCCTGGGCAGCGCCTTTTTCCCCAATCTCAAGGATGCCGCCGCATCCGGTGATCTTCTTGTGGTGGAAACCCTGGAGAAGGGAAGCCAGCGCTGGCTTCTCCATGATGTGGACATGGAAGGGGAAGGCCAGCTCCTTGCCGCCCGCAGAATAACGGCCATCCGTGCGCCGGAAAATAGAAGGGTGCATTTCCATGGGGATCTTCTGGAGTGGACGGGGCAGGGCTACCACAGTCTGAAACTGCCCCTGTTCAATACCATGGGTCTGCGACCCACCCCAGACATTGAAGATCCCTTTGCCCTGCTCAGGCTTCAGGTGAGCGGGGACGCTTCCGCCTGGAGAGAAGTACTCACGGAGGTGCGGGATGCTTCGGGAAGGCTTCTGGAAGGCCATCAGCGCCATCTTGGTCGGGAGCTTCAGTTCCAGATCACAGGGGAAGGCTATGTGGAGGGGGAACTTTATGAAGTGGGGCTCTTCAATGCGCCCATGGCCCTCATAGAAGGGGGAAGGCTTCATCTGGATCTTCCCTGGCGGATACGGGCGGCCCTTCCCATGGGCCTGACCCCGCCCCTTTTGCAGGGTGTGAAACCCCTGGCAACGGTGACGGGAAGAAATACCCGGTTCACGGCTTCGGGAACGGGCCTTGACGGTGTGGAAACCCTGCATCTGAACGGATCGGCCCTTTCCATGGTGGATGTGGAGAAGGAAGAAGGCGGCCGCAGGCTTCATTTCAAGGCCACCCTGGATATGCCCGGATTTTATACCTTAACGGCCCAGGGACCGGGCGGAAGCTCCCGTCTTGATGCGGCCATTTCCGTGCAGGAGGCCCTGGCCGTTTCAGGTCTTGCAACGGACAACCCCAGAGGAGATCAGCTTTTAAGTGATGCTGGCGGCACCTGGGTTGCGCTTTCGGGCAAGGGTCTTAGCGATGGCAGGGTGCAGCTTCATTTCTTCCCCGCAGGCGGGGGCTTTGAGCCCGGTCCTGAAAACCGCAGGACTTATGCCACCCTGGAAGGGGGCATCCGTTTCAAGGCACCGGCGGTGTTGCCGGAGCAGGCTTATACTCTGGTACTCCGTAAGGGGGAAACCCAAGAAAGGCTGGATCTTGAAGCCGTCCTGAGGGGCGTGGACGATACCCGGCCCAAGCTCAAAGAAGAAAAAGCCTTCAGCGGAAGCAGACCCGGTGAGCTGGTCTTTGACGAAGCCATGGTGGCGGAAGCACTTTCGGTGTCCTGCGTTTTCCTTGATTATTCCGGCAGGCCGGAGGCGGATTATTCTTCTCGATTTGAGCTGCGCACAGAGGGCGGGCATGTGCATTACAGGCTGAAACCGGGGGAAAACCTCGGCCCCAACCAGCGCTGCACCTTCCGCATCACAGGACTTGCGGATCTTTATGACAACCTGCCCGTGAATGGCAGCAAGCTGAAAGAAGGCATCTACACCCACACCTTCAGCATGCCCGATACCCTGGCCCCACGGGATCTGAAACTGATCCGGGAAAAAGACGGCCTTACCGCAGACGACCTTTCCATGGTGCTGACCCGGAACAGAAGCCATGGCTTCCTTGTTTCCGCCGTGGACAACATGACGGAAAAGGAGGCTTTGCGTTTCCAGGTCCGGATTTCAAAGGATGACGGCTTGACTTTTGGTCCCTGGACAGGGGTGGGCCCCAAAGGCCTGGTTCTTTCCCCTGCGGAAGGGGACAGCGCCTTGCGTATACGGCTTCAGGTGCGGGATGGGGCGGGTCTTGAGACCGAGGCCCTGTACCGCATTGCCCTGAAGGATCCGGAGATTCTGCTGGAAAGCTTTGAAACGGAACCGGCCCCTGTGGAGGAGATTTCCAGGGCGGATCTTGTCTTCCGTCTCAAGGGAGATACGGATCTCATCACCCATGCGGTGCTGGCCGTGGGCGACCATTCCTGGACCCTGGCTGCGGATGCCGCCCGTCCCGGTATTTTCCGTCAGGCCTATCTCCATCCCAGGATCAAGGATATGCCGGATCCGGAAAATCCCAGGGTCCGGGCCACCCTTGCCGTGCATTATGGTTATGGAACTCCCCGGATGTTCACGGGTGAGCATCTGATGGTGAAGGACGCAACCCCGCCTGTGGTGCGCATTGTTTCTCCGGACGACGGGGCCAGAATCCCCATGGGCGAGGTGACGGATGTGCGGATTCAGAGCTTTGACCGTTACGGCATTGACGAGGTCTTTGTCCGGGTGAACGGAGGCCCAGAGGAAGCCCTTGCCAATCCCGGAAAGTACAGCCTTCTTCCCGTGGATGAGACGCCGCTCCGGGTGGAGGCCTGGGCCAGGGACGGCAGCGGCCTGGTTTCCCAGCCCGTGGCTATCACCCTTTATCCCTATGATCCGGAAAAGGGCGCGCCCCGGCTGGATCTCTACCGGCCCGAGGACGGCTCCCTCTTCCACGAAGGGGAGACCGTGACCCTGGAGATGGGGCTGCGCAATCTCAAGGAAGCCACCCTTTTCATGGATGTGGGGGCGCAGACGGATGATCCCAGAAATCCGGCGCCTCTGGTTTTCACCCGCACAGAGGAAGAGCCCGAGCGTTTCACCCGCAGGGTCACCCTTCCCAGAACCGGGGAAAACATTGTGGTGCTGCTGCGGCTTCAGGCCGGAGATCTGGTGGCCCGGAGATTTGTGAACCTGCAGCGGGACGAAGGTCTTCCGGAAAACATGGAGATCCGATCCCTGCCGAAATCCCGCCTGCTGACGGGTACGGAACTCTGGGTGGAGGCCCTGCCTCCTGCGGACATGAAGGATTTCAGTCCTGATTCCTCCGTATGGGTGGAAGAACCCGAAGGCGGTACGGCTTCCTTTAACGTGACCATAGGCACTGGTCCGCAGAAGATCGCCGTGGGCAGCCAAGGAGAGAGGCTTGCGATCCGCTCCCTCCTGAAGGACAGATCCGGAAACGAAAAGGAGGAAAGCCGCAGCCTGACCAAGCTTGCCTACCTTGGTGCGGCGGATGAGGAAATCACCGAGGCCGGAGCGCCGGATCGGGTGCTGGGCGCCATGGCGGCCCTGCCTTCGTCCGATGGTGGAACTTTGGATCTTTATTATGTGGAAAACTGCCGGTCCGGCGGCTATACCCTTCACGGTCCCGGCGGGCCGGTGGAAAATGCGGATCAGGGAAGGCTGGATGGTCTGGTCTTCACCGGAGCCGGGCTCATGGCGGAAAAGGAAAGGGCGGGGGAACGCTGGCTTTCCTTCTGGCCCCTGACCTCCGCAGGCCTGGGTTCCGGCAGGGACTGGCCCCTTGCGGGCCGTTTCCTGGGTGGCAGCGGCAGGGTGGCCTTCACCCGCCATGGTCAGCTTCTCGATGGCCTGATTCTGTCCGATGACGGGGTGCAGCCCCTGGCGGGCCGCATGGCGAGGGGCGGGATTGTGGATCTGGCTCTGGATCGGGACAGGCTTTACCTGCTCACGGATACGGGGCTCAGTCTTTATGGGATTTCCAAGGGGCCTGTGCTGCAGCTGGATGCCCTTTTCCATACGGCCCTGGATGGGGGAGAAGGACTTGCCGTTTCCGGAGAGCGTCTTGTGATCTGGCAAGGCTCCCAGCTGCGTTTTTATCGCATTCTCGATGAAGGGGGCCATGTGGAGGCTCTGGGCATTCAGGATTGCGGCGCTGTGGTGGAAAGGGCCTTCTTTGATGGCGGGCTGCTCTGGGTACGCAGTGAGGGACCCCACAGACCCGGCACCTGGCAGGTCTGGAAGGACGGCGAGCTCGTGGGCTTAGATACCCGTGGAGCCGAGGACTTCCTTTTTGCGGGCAACCGCCGTTTTGCCAGAATGCCCGCAGAGGAGGGGGGCCTCTCTTCCCGTATACTCGGCAGGCTGACCCAGGCAGAAGAAGGAAGCGGAGCCTTTGCTCCCCTGCTGAAGGAAGGGGTCGGAGGTCTTCTCATCACAGGCCTTGATTCAGGGGCTGCCCTGGGCGGGGCGGACTTTATCCTGCTGGATGGGGCGGGAAGGGTATTGGCCCCAAGGCCCGTCTATGAAGAGGGAAAACCCGCACTCTTTGTGGATCGGGAACAGGGAATGGGGGAAAGCCTCCGCCTTCTGAGGCTGAATCGCTCCGGATCTGTGGCCTCGAAGGATCTTCCCCTTTCCCAGACGGCCTATACGGAGATAAGGGAGCTGCATCCCCTTGCCGGAAAAGAGCTGCCGAAGGGAATCCTTCTGCCCGTCAGCGCCCTTTTCCATGAAGACGCACGGGTATCCGACGCCAGCCTCTTTTTGAATCAGGGTCTTCAGGGCAGGCTCTTTGGGGATGCGGGTTCCGTTCTGCGGCGCTGGCTGACCCTGCCGGATACCGGGGATACCTTCCGCCTTCAGGTAAAGGCGGGGGATACTCCGGTCATGGATGAGGGCTACGGGCTCATGGAAAACCAGCCTGCCGGTCAGGTGCATATTCTCACACCCATGAACAACACAGGTTTTGTGGAAGGAAGCCTCCTCGGTCTGGAATATGCCGTGACCGCGCCCGAAGGCAGGCCCCTTGCCTTTGTGGAAGTGCTTCTTTCCGAGTACTTCAACCATACCCTTAAAGGCCGCTGGCTCATTGCGGATCCCCGTGGCAGGCTGGAAATAAGGCTGCCCGGGGTTTCTGAAAAGGAGGCCTTCCGTGTCCGTGTCCGGGCCCACTTCGGTGATGCCTTCTTCTACAGCGAATCCGAGGTGCAGATCCATGTGATTCCCACGCTTCAGATTCCTTCGGTGCGCATCGGAGGGGTGGGAGAAAGCGTGATGGCGGGTTCTGTTCTGGATCTGGAGCTGCTTTCAGACCTTCCTCCGGGTTTTGTGCCGGAAATCCGTGTGATGAATCAGGATCAGGTACTGGCTTCCGGGGATACCCGCCTGCGTTTTGTGGTGCCGGAAAACCTTGAAACCTTCCGTGTGGAAGGCAGGCTCAGTGACGGCCTGGGCAAGACGGGAAGTGTGCGGCATTCCGTGCAGGTGATACCTGCCCTGAAACCCGGTCTTCACCAGAAGAAACTTCCCTTTGACTTTGGCATTGCCGATGTGGGCAGGGGCTGGTTTGCAAGGGGACGGGAGCTTTTCAATGAAAAAGGCGAACGCCTTGCCCGTATGGAAACCCCCATCCTCGCCATGGACAGGCTCGACGACCGGCTTCTTCTTTTTCTGGAAGAAACAGGCCTTGTGGTGGTGGATCCGGAGGATGATTTCAGAATTCTCAGTACCCGGCCCATGGCGGTGAACCTCACCCGTATTTCCGTGGCGGACAGCCGCATGCTGGCCTCAGACGGGGTGAACCTTTACACCTTCAGCATTTCCGGCAATGCCGTGGAGCCTGAGGGCTTTATCCCCGGTGCGGGGAAAACACTGGACATCCTGCCCGAGTCCGGAGGCTGGGTGTATCTGACCCCCACCCGCCTTGTGCGTACCAATGAAAAGGGAGAGGAAAAGGCCGGGTTCAGGGGCGATTTTGCTGCCATGGCCGTGATGGAGGACCGGATCTGGGTAACGGGTCCGGATCAGGGTCTCTGGGATCTGTCTTCCGATAACCGCCTTACGGCCCATGCCGCAGGAGAAGGGGGGGACCGGCTCATGGCCTTAGATGGGGATCTCATTCTCCTTTCCGGCAAAGAAGGCCGCCTCAGTCTGGTGGATGCAAGAAATCCGGATTCTCCTTCCATACGCGGGCGTTTTGCCATGGAAAGGGGGGGCAGCAGCGCGGCCCTTCTCAGCGGAGGCCGTATTTTCCTCGGTGGTTCCAGAGGCGCCATCCTCACCCTGGCCCAGAATCAGCCCCAGCCCCGTCTGCTCCATGCTCCCCAGCGTCCTAAGGGCCGTATCCGCACTGCGGATATTAAAGAAGGCCGCGTGGCTTTGGCAGCGGATTTCCACGGAGCCTCGGTGCTGGAGCCTAAAAAGGGGGTGTGGCTCGAAAATCCTCTGATTCCTGAGTATTCCGCCATTGTGGATGCCCTCCTCTTCCATGGGGATAAGATCCTCATGCTGCAGACGGCCAGAAATCATATTCTTTCCATGGATACAAAGGGCGGGAAGCCCCATCCCCTCCTTGGGGGTCAGCCCTTTGAGCGCATGGCCCTGGCCAGGCATTATCTGGCCGCCTCCGTGGGGGCGGATGTCCATATGCTTGATTTCAGAACAGGAAAAATCCATGTGATCACGCCCTCTGTCGGGGACGGGGTCAGTGCCCTGGCCACCGCCGGAGAAAGCCTGCTCATCGCCACCATGAATGGTGCTGTGTACCGTGTGGAAGATCCTGCCATACGGCCCGCCATCCTCTTTGCCTCCCCAGAGCCTGTGCGGCTCATGGCCGCAGGTGCGGATTATCTCTGGCATGTCCGGGGAAGGGATCTGCACAGGTTGAACCTTGCCACCCTGGAGGACAGTCACCTGTCTCTGGACAGCCCACCAACGGCCCTGGCCGTTTCCCAGGGCAGGGTCTGGGTGGCCGAAGGGGGCAGGGTGCATGCCTTGGATGCCCAGGGCTTCACCTCCCTTCCCCATCTGGGCGTGGATGCGGGCATGGCTGTCACCGCCATTGCCGTCAGCGGCAGCCGTATGGTGCTGGGACTGGGTGTGGAGGGGTACCGTATACTGGAGCTGCCCTTGGACGCCTCTCAGGCCGCTGCGGGTCTGGGCCTTCCCAGGCGCAATACGCTCTATGTCCAGAACGAGATGATTTTTGCCAGCCTTGAGAATGCTGCGGGGGTGCATGCCGTCCATTACCGGGTGAACGGAGAGCTGGTGGCGGTGCGCAGGACAGCGCCCTTTGACGCCTTCTTCCGGGTTCCCGCCTGGCTGAAAAACGGTCAGCCCTTCCATCTGTCTGCGGAAATTGAAACGGTCTGGGGAGAGTTGCGTCGCTCCGAAGAAAGAGCGCTCATGCTCCAGGGCGAAAATCTGCCCGCCAATCCCTTTACCGTGAGTCTCAATGTGACGGGTCGCTACAGGCCGGGACTTCTCGGCCTGGAGGCCCGGGTAGAGGACAGCGCCCACGCCGTGGCCCAGGTGGAATTCTACCACAGCACTGGCGGCATGGCCGGGCCTTACAGCATCATCGGCCGCCATTACGGGCCGGAGTATGTGATCCAGCGGGACATCGGTTCGGATACCCGCATGGAATACCTTAAGGTCAGGGCCGTGGATGTCTATGGCAACTGGGCGGAGTCTTTGCCCCAGGCCTTCCGCCGCTATAAAGACTATTTCCCGCCGGAAGCCCGGCTGCATCTGGAAGGTACCCTGAAGGCGGGAAAACCCGTGGGCGGACATGCCTTTGACGTGGTGATCCATCTTTCCGATGAGGGCAGCGGTGTGGCAAAGGCCCTGCTCATGCGGGAAGGGGTGCTGGTGGCTGCGGCCTTCGGAGACGGGATCCTGCGTTTCAGGGAGGAAACCGTGGAGGCGGGCCGCACCTACACCTACAGGGTGGATGTGGAGGACAGGGCGGGTAACACCCATTCGGTCACCCAGGCTGTGACGGCCCTTGAAGACGGTCCGCCGGAGATCCTTTCTCTGGGTGGGGACGAGATGGTCCGGGAGCAGGGAAGTTTCCATGTTCGGGTGACGGGAAGGGATGACGTGGGGCTGAAAAGCCTGAGACTGATCTGGAACGGTGTCACCCATGAGCGGAGTCTTTCCGGACTTCAGGCGAATTCTGTCCTTGAAATTCGGGATCGCAGAGATGTCCGGGTTTCGGCATCCGAAGCCTTCCCTCTTCATGTGGAACTTGTGGACAGCCTGGGCCAGAAAAGTGTTGCCACAAAGGAGATTCTTGTTGTTCCCGACCTTGTGCCGGATGCCTCGAAGGCGAAAATTACCGTTCCGTCCCATGCCTTTTTTAACGACAGGGTGGCTGTAGACGTGAGCGGCCTGGAGGCGGTGGACGACGGGGGATTTGAGAATCTGAAAACAGCCTTTGTGGCACTGGAAGCCGGGGGAGAAAAATTGCTCTCGGAAACAAAGGGGGGGCGGAAGATTGCGAAAACCCTGACCCTGCCCAAGGAGGCGGAAGGCGATGTTTTCCGGTTCAGACTGCGCTTTACGGATGCTCTGGGCCAGGAAGGAGAAAGTCCTGTTCAGACCATTCATCTGACCCAGAAGCCCAGTGTACTTGAGTTTCATGGGGGAGGACTTGCCCTGGCCAACCCCGCTGTGGCGGATGTGGGGAACCGGGCGCTGCTCCGGGTGCGGGTGCGGGATGCGGCAGCAAGGCCTGTGGCGA
Organism: Desulfobotulus sp.; assembly: GCF_034006065.1. Taxonomy (NCBI): domain Bacteria; kingdom Pseudomonadati; phylum Thermodesulfobacteriota; class Desulfobacteria; order Desulfobacterales; family Desulfobacteraceae; genus Desulfobotulus; species Desulfobotulus sp. Next base: position 58,504 of record NZ_JAVETM010000018.1, read on the forward strand.
ACCAGGAAATCACCTGGCGGATTCAGGAAGGTCCGCAGGGCGTTGATCCCTCCTCTCTGGGAAGCAGCCGGACGGACAACCTGGGGTTTGCGGATCTGGAGTTTACAACGGAACGCAGTAGCGGCCTGTACAGGCTTGAGGCGGCGGTCCGGGGCTATGAAAACCTGGGACTCAAGGCCCTGCACCTTCTGAGACTTCTGCCGGGAGAGATGCACACCCTTCATATTGAAGGAGAAGCTGAAGCCCGGGTGGGCGAGCGGGGTGCGCTTCGGATCTTCGCCCTGGATGCGGGCGGCAATGCCGTGACCCAGGCCAAGGGACCGGCCCTGAAGCTGCGCCTGCCGGATGCCGGTTTTCATTTCGGATTTTCCGATGGTGTGCAGGTAAGCCTCTGGCAGGATGAAACGGGCGCCCATGGAGAAGAAGGCACTCTGCTGCTGAAAAACGGCAGGGGAGAAGCTTCCTTTTCCCTGCCCCTGAAAAGTGGTCGCTATGGCCTGGAGCTTTCCCCTCTGGCAGATACGGTGAGGCTTGTGGTGAATGAAGGGCCTCCTGCTTCCCCAGGGGAAGGGGAAACCTTCTGGCTCAGGGTACTTGCCGATGGCGCTGCGGGTCTGCGTTTTAAGGTAGAAGCGCAGACGAACTGTGAGTTTTGTGATCCCGATGTCCTGGAAGTCGGGGAGACAGCCACCCTTTCCCTCTCCCTGGTGGATCTGTACGGCAATGGGGTGGAAAGGATCCAGACCCCTGAGGGTCTGATGCGGGATGCGGATTTCTCTGTGAGGGTATCCCTTTCCGGGAGTGGAGAGAGCGCAGGGGAAGCAGGATCTGTAACCCTTTCCATGATCCGTGGAACCGTTTCCTTCCCCGTGACCACGACTGTGGCGGAACGGGTGGCCCTCACCCTTCTGGATCTGGATCCACTTATTCCGGATCTCGATACGCAAGCGGTCTTCCATCTGGATTTCCAGGCCAAAAGACCTGCTGTGCGGGAGGCCTTCTTCGGGGAGGCCCAGGATCACATGCCGCCCCCCCTCTGCCTTATCTTCACGGAAGCGGTGACGATGCGGGAAGGGACGCTTCCCTTTACTGTCCATGCAGAGGGGCTGCCTCTGGAGGGAAGTTTCCGTCTGGAAGGAGAAACCCTCTGCTTTGATCCCGGAGAAGACGTGCGTCTGTACACGCAGCACGTCTATCAGCTGAATCCTGCGGGTCTTGTCAGTCTTGATGGCCTGCGGCCTGTCCTGAACCAGACGGGCAGTCTCCTTTCTCCCCATGTGGCCATACCGTCCCAGGCGAAAACCTGGGCCCTGGAAGGGAATGCCCTGTCCCTTGCTCTCCGACTGGGAGAAGGGGTGGATGCAGGCCATATTCATGGGGGATGGGCCCAGCTCAATGGGGAGGCCCCCCTTCCCTTTGACTGGAAACAGGGCCGTCTTGTGCTGCCCATGGCACCTCCGGGCAGCCCGGATGGGGAGATTCTGAGCCTGCGCCTTGGAGGCTGGTATTCTCCGGAGGAAAAGGCCCTTGAAGTGGCCAACACCCTTTCTGTGAAGCGTCTTCTCGTGAATGGGGATTATGACGGAGATGGCCTTCCCAATGCCCTTGAGGTGAAGCTTGGCTATGATCCCACCCTGGCGGATACCTCAGGAAACGGCATTTCCGATGGCATGGAGGATTATGATGGAGACGGGCTTTCCAATTACGATGAACTGCGTCTAGGAACCTCACTGGAAAATCCGGACACGGATGGAGACGGCATTTCTGACGGGGAGGAGGTGCATCGTTACGGCACGGACCCCTTAAATTCCGATACGGACGGTGATGGGGTTCCCGATGGTCTGGAAGTGGCCACGGGCAATGATCCCCTTTCCCCCAAAGGTCTTCACATCGCCCCCTGGGTTACGGCCCTTCGGGTCAGTCCCGGAGAAAGGGAGGTGGTGCTGGAGCCTGGGCATACGGAGAATCTGTATCTCCGCGTCTTCGCCACCCTGGAAGTGGAAGGAAAAATTCATGAACTGGAGGTGACGGACGAACGCTTTGCCACGGTGTATACCTCCGATGCGCTCCAGGTGGCTGAGCCGGTTCAAAACGGTCTGTTCCGGGTGCGGAACCTGGGAGAAGCAAGACTTTCCGCCACCCTGAACGGGCAGAGGGCGGAATGCCACCTCAAGGTGACAGCACCCCCGGCCGAGGGAACGTCCGTCCGGCTCATGCCCATGGATCCGCCCCAGGTACTGTATGCGGGTGCGGACCGGGCCGAGATCTGGATTGAGGTGAGAAGCGATCTGCCCACAGCGGTGGAACGGATTGTCCTGGATGGCAGGGAAATTCCCGTAAATTGGCTTCCCTTTCCCAATGCGGATGGTGAGCAGGGCGGGGGAGATGGTGTGGACGAAGTTCAAATGATGAGGGCAATGGAAGGCGATTTTGGTTCCGCAGATATCGGTCAGTTCCGGGCGGAGCTGGTGACAGGCGCCGCCCATCCCCTGATGCTCTGGTATTCCCATGGGGAGTACACGTCCCGTGCCATGGAGGGAAGGACATCCGAATATCCGGGTGCTGAGGACGTGGAAGAAGTCCCTCCCTTTTTCATCCGTCTTTATGGTCGCGCCATTCCCGAAGATCTTGAAGGGAGGTTGGAGCTCTATCTATGGCAGTTTCTGTTTGAGGGAACGTCCATGGAGCAGGCCGTGGAGGAGGTCAGGATTCTCGATATTCCCGTGAAGGCGGATCCCCTTCCCCTTGTGAATTTTTCAAGGAATCCGGCCCTGCCCCTGGAAATCCGGGTGGGTGAACCCCTGGATCTGGGAATTCAGGTGGAGGATGCGGCCTTTAACCGGATAAGCCTTGTTTATCGTCTGGATGGGGAGGAAATCCGTCAGCCCATGATCCCCCGCTATCCCCTGGTGCGGCCGGGAGAGGTGTACAGGGGGCGGTTTAACCGTCTTGAACAGATTGGGAATTATTATCCGTATCCTGTATATGGCGTGTCCGCAATCCCTTACCAGTATTCCCCAGATGCCATAGATTTCGGCCGGGCGGAGTGGGTGGAGCTTCTGCTGGAAATCCCTGAATCTGGCAGCTATACCTTCCTGCTGCCCGAAGGCCGCCGTCCTGAAATCCTGCTTTACGCCTATGAACCCTGGGCCCTTGGCTTCAGCGCCCTGCCTTTGAGGCGTTTCACCTTGTATGATGGCAGGTATCAGGGGTATCTGGATGCCGGGATTTACCGTATGCGCGTGGCACCGGCAAAGGCAAGCTGGGAGACCTGGAATCCGCCTTCCGGTGCTTTCTTCCAGGGTGCGGAGGCAATGCAGGGAGAACCCTATTACTGTGACATGGATACGGTCTGCCAGGACAGCAATCTGTGTACGGATCCCCTGGATGCCAACCGTTTCACCCTTTCTGTGGTGAAGGCAGGAGTTGTACCGCGTTCTTTCTCCTACGCAGAAGAAGAGGTTTGGGTGGAAGACAGATTCACAGCCCAGCCTGTTCTGGGGGCTGTAGCGCAGTATGAACACCGTCGGAATCTTTTTCTTCCTGACGCAAGCCAGGTGGGAACCCACAGCCTTGAGATTCTGGCTGTGGAAGAGGGAGCGGATCCGGAAAATCCCCGCATCCTTCCCCTTGCCACCTATACCCTTGACATCCTTCCCGAAGGAGTCTGCACAACACCAGCGGTCAAGGTGCTGTACCCGAAGGCCGGAGACCGCCTTTTTGTGCGCAGGGCCGGAGACCGCATCGGAGAAAGCGGGAACCGTTTTCAGGCCCTTACCCTTCAGGCTTCGGCTCCCGGCGGCCTTGCCTCCCTCACCTGGATGAATCCGCCGGATCTTGAGATCCGGAACACGGAGGATGCCAGCGGCAGACCTCTCTCCTTCCCCCTGGCCCATACCCTGGAAAGGGTGGATGCCCTTACCTACAGGCTCTCCAATCCCGCAGCCTATCAGGCGATTTTACAGGCCGGACTCACCGAACTTGTCTTCCGTGCGGAAAGCGCCTGCGGCGCCAGCACCCTGGTGTCCGTGCCTGTGGATCTGGGGGAAGATCCGGCTCCCAGGGTGCTTTTTGCCCAGGAAAATCTTTCCCTGGCCCAGGGCCGCAGGGAGGTGCTGACCCTTACTCTGGAGGATGCGGGCCGGGATCTCATGGGGGCGGAAATACTGGCCTTCCCCAGGGACTGGGAGCCGCCGGAAGGAGAGTTGTGGATGGACAACAGGAATCATCTCCGTCTTGTGTATGGTTTTTCCATCATGCTGCCACCTGAGGAGGAACCGGAGTTCCAACCGGAATTCCAGCCATGCGCCTTTGGCCAGAATGGGCATGGGCCTTCCGATGCTGGGGAGCCTTTGCGCCTTTCCGGCGTGCATCTTTTCGGGGAAAAACTGCGATCCTTCACCCCTGCCTATTACGGGCTGGAAGGCCGGAAGCTCAACGCCCAGGACAGGGACGCTGTACCGATCCGTCTGCCCTTTGCCATTCCCCTGAACATGCCCGAAGGAGACCTCTATGAAGTCCGGGTGCTGGTCCATGAAACCAGTGGCAGGATCACGGTGTCCCAACCCCTGGATCTGAGTGTGAGAAACCATGGCCTTGCACCGGAGCTGCACCTTTTGTCCACTCCCCTGGTACCCGCCGGGGAAGTGCTGCCTGTGGTGGTTGAGGCCGTGGCCATGGGGGGGCTTTTGTCTCTGGAGTGTGTTGCCGAGGGCCCTGTGGCGGGGGAGGAGACTTCCTGGATCCTGAACCCTGAGCCGGGTCTTGCCTTTATCTCTCAGCAATTGCGGATCCCCGTGCGTTCGGATGCCAAAGCGGGAGAAAGGGTGGTGCTCAGGGTGAAAGCCATGGGGCGCAATGGCAAAAGCCGGGAGGCGGTGCTGGAGGTGCCTGTGGGCATCTGGGGTGAAAACCAGGTGGTGGTGCAGGGACACCAGGGGGTGGGGCCGGAGATGGCCTTTGCGGATCTTCTTGTACCCTCCGGTGCCGTTCTTGACTGGAACCGGGCCGACATCCCCGTTCATGGCATTACCCTTGAGGACGGGGGGCTTATGTATATCCGTGCGGATCAGGAAAACCTGCATTCCCTGAGAATCCGGGAAGGAGGCCGTGTCCTTCTGGAATCAGGGCAGCAGCGCCTGAAGGTTCGCAATACCCTGACCGTGGAAGCGGGGGGTCTTCTGGAGGTGACTTCTGTTTATTCAAGTAAGCGCGATGCCTATGGGGCTTATGGGGGGGCCCATGGCGGAGACAGCGGGAGTCGGCAGGCCCATGGGGACTTCCGGGATCCCGCCTTCCCCGGCGGAACCAGTCGTTATCAGTACGGCGGAGGTGTGCTCCGCCTTGAAGCGGATACCCTCATCCTGGATGGCCGCATCCAGGCCCATGGGCAGGATGCTTTTTCAGGGTCATGGTATGTGGGCGGGGGGGCAGGGGGAAGCATCCGGGCGGATGTCCGTATGCTGGAAGGCAGCGGCAGTCTCAGTGTCCGGGGCGGGAATGCAGCCAGTGCATCCCAGGGGCCTGGAGCCGGAGGCAGGATTGCCCTTTACTATGAAAGCTTTGCAGGCGGTGGGGATCCTCTGGATCGCCTCACCCTGGATGCAAAGCCCGGCAGGGCTCTTTCCATGAATTACGCATCTGCACCGGGCACCATCTATCTGAAGGCAGGTCATGAAAGCCATGGCACCCTGATGGTGGATGGCCGGGATCTTGATTTCATGGATAGAAAAACCCCCATCCGGGCATTGGCTCCCATCAAGGTTGAAGAAATAGAAGCACTTGGAAATGGGGCCTACCGTGTCTGGCTGGAGAAGTCTCCCGGTGTGCCTTCCCCTGATCCTGCAAACTGGGAGCTTGGACTTACGGGCACCCGCCTTGTGCTCAATGCCGAAGATTCCGCCTCCCCTGAGGCGGACATAGAAAACCATGGAGTGAGCAGCAACGGCCGTTACTGGCTGGATGTGCGCTCGGAGGCGAACCTTCTGCCCCATGCTGGGGGGAAGGCCCTGGGCCTTGTGCGCCTTGATAGGCTGATCCTGAAGGGCAAGGTGCGCCTTGCCTGTCCGGGTCGCATGGAAAGCAGCCTTGTTTCCCTTGAAACCGCAAGCCAGGTGACGGATGTGACGGAGCTTCTGGGGCCGGATACCCATCTGGATACCCTGAACCTTAAGGATACGTCGGGCTTTTATCCGGGTGCGCTTTTTGTCCGATCCTTAAGCCTTGAGAATGCGGATCTGAGGACTTCCGGACCCATGGAGGTGGAAGGCGAAATCCTGATCCGGGGGACTTCCCGCATGGAGAATTCCCTTATCCGGGCGGATACCTTCCGGGTGGTGAGCGGAGGAGAGATACGCCTGAGCGGTTCCCTGAACGTGAGGGGGAATTTCATTCTGGGCGGTGAAAACACCCGCATGCGGGCGGACACCATCCGCGTGGGTGGCAACGGCCTCATTTCAAGAGCCAGGCTGACCACCTCCCTCTTCAGCGTAGAGGGCAATCTGGATCTTCTTGAGGGGGCCATTCTTACGGTGCCTGATGCGGAGGAAGCCACAGGACGGCTCTGGCCCCTCGATCTTAAGGTGGGAGAAACCCTTTTTGTGGAAGAGAGTGCAAAAATTTCCCTGACGGCCAAAGGTTATCCCAGAGGCTTTATCGGATCGGATTTCATTTATAATACGGCCCTGGCGGGAAGTCATGGGGGGCTTCGGGCAGGCCTTGGGTGTGGCAAGAACACTCTGGGGGATTTCCGCAGAGCACCCTTTGCCGGGTCCGGATCCGGAGGCTACGGCAATGGACGGGGCGGGGGGCTGGCCCGCATTGAGGCGGGTTCTTTTTCCCTCTACGGCAATCTGGAAGCCGATGGGGAGAACGGCGGCGCAGGCGGGGGGATTGATCTGGTGTTGGATCAGGGCTTTGAGGGAAGCGGTCTTCTTTCCGCAGCAGGCGGTCGGAGTTCTGATAGCTATGCTGGATCCTATCCATCGGGCGGCGGAGGTCGGATTCGCCTGATTCTTCCCCATGGGAACGCCATGGCCTTCGGCGGCACCTTCCGCCTTGGGGGCGGTGCCTATGATGGCTGGAGAAATGTGGGAGGAGCGGGCACCCTCTTTATCACCGATTCCGAAGGGAAGGAAAGCCGCCTTGTGGTGGACAATGGGGGCAATGTCGCAGGGCCCTGCAGCACACCCGCAGCCCAGGTGGGGCGACACACCCTTGTTCGCGTGGAAGCCTTGGGAGAAGGTCTTTACATATTACACACGGCCCAGCCCGGTCCCTGGTCCGGAAGGGATCTCCAGGGCCTGCGGCTCACCCTGGATGCGGAAGAAAATGCAGGTCCGGACGGCGCTTATCCCCTGGTGGTTTCCAACACGGAGGATAGCCTCACCATCCGGGTGGAGGCGGGCATGAACCTGAATCCGGAAGCCTTTACGGGCAGGGATCTTCTTGGGGTGCATGTGCTGGATCGCCTGGAAGTGACGGGGAAGGCCGCCCTTTCCTTTGGAGAGGACAGGGTCTATGTGCGGGACAGGGCGGACTCGCTGCTGGAACCCGGTGCTTCCATTGAGGCAGGAGAGGGCAGTGTGCTGCCTGAGTCCAACCCAGAACACTGAGGAAAATGTTCGGATATCCGGACGGTCAGGATTACTCAACCAAAGTGGAGAAGGTATGAAAAGCATAAAAAAATGGTGTGTGGGTCTTTTGTTTGCGGTGTTTTTTGTTTCCCTGTGGGGCTGCGGTGAGGAGGATGTCATCGCGCGGGTGGATGGGAAGGCGCTTTCAAGGTCGGGGCTGGAGAGCCATCTCGCCTTCAAGCGTGTGGATTCGTCCGATGGGAAGCGGGTGGGGCTGATGGAGGAGAGCTTTGTGAACCGTGCGGCTCTGGCTGCGGCCATTGAAAAGTCCGGAGTTCTGGATAAGGAGCTGATGGCAGCAGAGCTGGAGGAGTTTCGCAGGGAGATGCTGATCAGCCGGTATTTTGAGCGTTTTCTGGCGGAAGCGGTGACCGATGAGACGGTTTTGACCTATTACAATACCCATGGTTCAGAATACGAGGAAGAGCGGGCAAGGGTGGCCCACATCCTCGTCCGCACCCGGCCTGATATGGAAGAATCCGAGCGTAAAGCCCGGCTGACGGCCCTGCAGGAGGCCTGGTCATTGGTGCGGACGGGCAGAAAGGGCTTTGAGGAGGTGGCAGAAAGCCATTCCGAGGACAGGATTTCTGCAAAAAAAGGCGGGGATCTGGGCTGGATTGCGAAAGGCAGCATTGATCCCGGCTTTTCAGAGAAGGTTTTTGGCGGGCTGGAGGTGGGGACGGTATCCGAGCCCTTTGAAACTCCCTTCGGTTACCATGTGGTGAAGCTTCTGGAAGGGCCTGCGACGGTGCGTAAACCCTTTTCTTCCGTGTCCGGCGACATCCGTTATCAGCTTCGCAGTGCGGCAAGGGTGGCTGAGATGGAGCGTCTTCAGAAAAGCGTGAAGGTGGAGCGGATTTCTAAGGGCAAAGGGAACCCGTCATGAGAGGCATCAGGGGAAGCAGTATTGTTTTCTGGCTTTGTTTTTTTCTGCTCTTTTCCTGCAGCGAGGCTCCGGCTCCGGAGATGCCCCCCCTTGGGGGAGGAGCAGGAGAGGTGCTGGTCTGGGTGGATGAAAATCCCATCACACGCCTGGATCTGGAAGACGCCCTGAAACGGCTTGAGGCTGCGGGCCTGAAGGAAGAGGAGGGCTCCCTGAAAGCAAAGGTGCTGGAGAGCCTGATCCAGACGAAGGCCATGGCCCAGGCCCGTTTAAAGGAGATGGATGCCGAAGAAAAGGCCCGACTTGATCGTCAGGTGGCGGCTCACAGGGAGGAGCTTTTGGCCAAGGCCTTTCTTCTGCGCCACGCCACGCCGGAAGGGGTGACGGAGCAGCAGGCAAGGGCCTATTACGCGGCCCATCCCGAAGCCTTTGGCGGCGGGGTTCTCCGGGTATATGGTCTGGTTATGGGGGAAGATTCGGGAGGGATGCAGGGTCGAAGCCGTGTGGTGCAGGCTCTGGAGGGCTTTTCCGGGGTCGAAGACTGGCAAGCACGGACAGAAGCCCTCCGGAAGGAGGGACTTGACCTGATCCACATGGAGGACAGGGAGGATCTGGCCCTTTATCCGGCCTCCATTCGCAGCCTTGGCGCTTCTCTGGATCTGGGTGAGGAAACCGCAGTTTTTTTCCATGGGGGCAGGGCCTGGCGTATGCGACTTTCTGAGGAAGTGCAGCGTTCAGCCCGTCCCTTTGGGGAGGTGCATGCAGAAATCTCAGGTCTTCTTTCTCCGGTACAGGTGAAGGCAGCGGTGGCGCAGGCGGCAAAGGCGGCCATGGACAGGGCGGATATCCGCCATGCCCGCAAGGATGGATAGATGGGTTTGATGGGGAGAGGCAGGAGGATGGGGAGCATGGGCAGGCTGGAAGCTGGCGGGTTACGCTGGGGCGTTTTTTTTCTTCTGATTCTGGTGCTGACAGGATGCAGGCTTCCTGCGGTGAAG
>NZ_JAVETM010000059.1:0-12850 GCF_034006065.1 Desulfobotulus sp.
GTGGTGCGCGAATGGCAACAATGACGCGACGAATGCGAATTCCAACATTGGTTCCCGTCTGGCGAAGATACGGCGGACAGAAGCCGAAGTCCCACGGGGCTTCGGACAGATCCAGAATATTCGGGGCTTGCGTCCTGGCCGAAAGGCTAAACATCAAAATGGTGCGGCGGTGAGTAGAGATCGAAAATGGCCGCACCTCATTTTAAGGAACAAGATGTCAAGAACCTATAACTACCTTTTTGATCAAATAGCAGACTTCGACAACCTGTGGATGGCGTATCTGTCCGCCCGGAAAGGGAAGCGTTTTCGCCATGAAGTTGCTGTATTCTCGGCACAATTGGAAGAAAACCTCATAAACATCCACAACCATCTTTTGTGGGGAACATGGCAACCGGGAAAGGCCAGAAACTTTGTCTCTATGGAGCCAAAAAGAAGAGAAATAACAGCCCCGCCCTTTGCGGATAGAGTGGTGCATCACGCCATCTACAGAGTTGTCAGGCCCTTGTTTGATAAAAAGTTTATTCATCACTCATACGCCTGCAGGAATGGTAAGGGCGCACAGGCAGCGGTAAAAGCTTTACAGGGAATGCTCCGAAGGGCGCAGGCCAAAAGAGACAAGCCATACATCATGCAGGCAGACATAAAAAGCTATTTTGCGTCCATCCGGCATGATGATTTGACAGTAGCAATAAGAAAAACAATCCGGTGCGAGAAAACACTGGATTTATGGCGCAGTGTCATGTCCGGATATGGCTTTAACGGTGTAGGCAGACCTGTGGGTGCGCTGACCAGCCAGCTTGAAGCCAACATCATGCTGGATCAGCTGGACCACCACATGGCAGACGATTGCGGGTATAAATATCTCAGATACATGGACGACTTTATTGTGGTGGCCAAAGATAAAAAAGAGGCGCAGCAGGCCCTGCAAGAAGCCCGTGTTTTTGTAGAAGGCATAGGCTTGAGGCTTAACCCCAAAACCGCTGTCTTTCCCGTCAGCGCAGGCGTTGACTGGTGCGGATACAGGACATGGGCCACGCACATTCTGCCACGTAAGAGAAACGTAAAAAGGGCAAAGGCGCGGCTCAGAAAAGCGGGGAGAGATTTTGCTTTTGGGAAAATAAGCCGCAAAGAGGTAGCGCAAAAAACCGCCAGCCTTAGGGCCTACATGAAACACTGCAATGGCAAAAGAACCACGGAAGAGATCATAAAAAACAGCATCCCGAAGGGGGCATCATGCGGATTGAAAACCACATTTTAAAGATGGACGATGATAGGGAATACGAACTACCCCGACTGCCCAGGCCTGCCCGTGTGCATGTCTGGCAGGTGCCGGAAAATTACCGGACAAGCGGCCTGTTTGTGTCTGTGCAACAACCGGGGGATATGCAGGAGCAGCCCGCCTGCAGCCCATTCGATGCCATATTTTTAGGAACCCTGGATCTGGATGCCGACGATACCGCGGCGCTGGAACACGTAAAATCAGAGTGGCTGCAGCGCATATTACATCAATCAGATGCCGCCATGGCCGCGCTGGCGGGGAGCTATTCCGCCCACGAAAAACTCTCGTGGGACAAGCAGGAGGCGGAAGCCAGGGCGTATCTTGCGGACAGCAGCAGCCCGACACCCCTGCTCTCCGGCATCGCCGCTGCCAGAAATCTCACCGTAGAGGATCTGGCCCAGAGGGTCCTGGCAAAGGTGGCGGCTTATGAGGTGGCCGCCGGACAGATCCTGGGAGAGCAGCAGCGCTGTGAGGATAGCATAAAAAAAGCCACATCTATTGAGGCGGTTCAAACGGTGGCTTTTGGGGCGTAAAAAACCTGTCAAGCTTTTTTTGCTCCCCTCTGCTCCCCTCTGCTCCTCATACAGCCTCACCCAGTCACACGCCCACGGCTGCTGAAAAATCCCATGATACAGTGCCGGGAGATATTAACCGGCAAACAGGAGATAAAAAACATGAGCAAAACGAACAACGCAGCAAACGCCCTCCTCAAATACGAATCCGGCCAGCAGTTTGTCCCGGCCCAGGCCATGACGGACTCCGGAGACCACACCACCTACAGCATCGCAGCAAAGCCGTGGTCTGGCGTTGCAGGCAGGGAGCCGGTCATCCGCCCGGATGGTCTCATCACAGGCGGGGCCATCACCCCGTCCGCAGGAAACAACAGTGTCACCGTCGCGGCCCTCACGGCCTACCAGGCGGGTCAGCAGATCGCTGTCGCATCCGGGACTGTGGCTGTCACCCGCGCGGCAGACACCAACACCCACAAAATCACATCCATCACCATCGATGACACCGGAGCCCTGGCCGCTGTTGCCGGAACGGACGGCACGGCATTTACGGAAACCAGAGACGTTGCTGGCGGCCCGCCCCTCATCCCTGTGGGCAGCATCGAGCTGGGGCAGGTGCGGCTTTCCAGCGCCACAGCAGCAGCCGTCACCGCTGCAGAAATCTACAGCGTTCCGGGAACGCATACGGAGCTGTATGATTTCCCCGTCTGGGACGAAAACTCCACCCACGGTAAAATCACATTCGCGACAGCCCTGCCCGCCATCCACACGGGCAACACCACCCGCAGGATTTTTGCGGAGGTTTATACCCCGATTTTTGCCCCTCTGGAGCCGACCTCAGATTTTGTACCGCCCGAAACCACCCACTCCCAGTCCTCCACCCAGGTGTATGGCGGGTCTGTGGGATCGTCCTCTGAGTCTCTGGGGCAGGGATCGTTTAAGACCTACCTCAAAGACGGGGTCACGGACGTTGCTGTGGGCCTCAAAAATCAGACCCTCTGGTGGCAGTTTTTTCCGCACCGCCTCCGCGCCCCCCACCTGCTGGTGCAGGCCAAGTTGGGGATTGCCCGGATGTTTCCCGCCGGGGACAGCATCTCCGCCTCCTGCACCCTGTCCGCGTCGTCCGCGGCTGAGGAGATCAAGTCATGATGGACATAGGGCGGTTTCTGGCCGCGAAAACCAAGCCCAGGACACGGGATTTTCCTGCTCCCGAGGGCCTGAAGGTCTTTTTTGAGGATCCGGCCCAGGCGGCGTTTCAGGTGCGGGGCCTCACCGGGGAAGAGCTGGCACGGGTGCGGGCAGCTGTGGAGCGCAACCGGGATATGCAGGCCCTGGTGGAGAAGTTTTTTGGAGGCCGGGAGGAGAGACTTTCCGCCATGAAGGACGTTCTGGGCCTGTCCCCGGACTCCCTCCCGGATGACCTGGCCCGGCGCATCACCATGGTAGCCCTTGGCTGTGCTTCTCCGGAGCTGGACGAACAGGCCGCAGCCCGGCTCTTTGAAGTGCAGCCCGTGTTTGCCTATCAGCTCTCGGATGCCATCCTCAATCTCACCGGAGAGGGCGCAGCCCTGGGGGAGTAGAGGCCCTCTGGCGCGACGCGGGTATCCGCGCCGCGCTGAATCTGGGTCACGCCAGGGGGAAAATGCTGTTTGAACTGCGGCCGGATGTGTTCCCGCAGGGGCATCTCACGCAGGTAGAGACGGCCCTGTGGGGCATGTTTTATGAAAATCTGAAGGAGAGATAAAGCATGGCGGATATGGAAAAAACAGTCAAAATCGTGTTTGCCGGGGATGATCAGACCTCCGGCCCGGCAAAGTCCGCCATCGATAATGTGGACAAGGTGGCTGAGAGTGCGGACAAGCTCAATCGCTCTTTTTCCGAGTCGGCGGGAGCCATGAAAGCCTCTATAGACAAGGCTTCCGCCCTGGCCGACAAAATCTCCGCACCGTTTGCCCGTGCAGCGGATGCCGTACTGGCGACAGACGCAGCGTTGCTGGCCCTTGCCGTGGGGGGATTGGCGTATGCCTACATAAAGGCCGTGGACTTTGAATCTGCCAGCACCAGCCTTGCCCAGGTGCTGGAGGAAGAACTCCTCCCACAGATCCCCCGAATACAGAGAGAAGCCCTGGCCCTGTCGAGTGCCTATGGGGTGTCGGCAACGAGCGTCCTGGACTCCACAGTGGAGTTTAAAAAAGCGGGTTTTGCGCTTGACGACTCATTGAACATGGCGGAAGCCGCCATGCGCCTGGTGATTGCTGCAGCAGAGGCCGGGTATGAGGTGGGCAACGCCTCCTCGGACATCATTGCCATCATGAAGGGCTTTAATGCCGAAGCATCCCAAACCACCCGCGTTACGGATATTTTGAACAAGGTCTCCAACGATTACGCCACCTCCGTGGTGGAGTTGTCCGGTGGCATGGCCAAGCTTGCGCCCCTGTCGTCTCAGGCCGGGTTTTCTTTTGAGGAAACCGCAGGGCTTCTGGTGCCGGTGATAGAGCGGTTCCGCTCCGGGTCAGAGGCCTCGGAGGCGTTCAAAACCACGCTCCTCCGGCTTTCGTCGAATACAAAAACGGTCACGGATGCACTGGATATCCTCGGCGTTTCTCAAAAGGATTCAAACGGGCAGATGCGGTCCTCCCGCGATATTTATTTTGATGTCGCCAAGGCTTTTAAAACGGTGGACGAAAGCATGAAGCCCGTGTTGGTGCAGATGCTTGCTGGCACAAACCACGCGGGAAAAATGATTGTTGCTTTTGACGGGCTTAAGCTCTCCACAGCGGTAACAAATACGGCACTCCAGGCCACGGGGGCCGTGGCGGGAGAGGTCTCGCTCAAGATGGCGACGGCGGAGGTGGCCCTGGCGCGGTATGGCGTTTCGCTCCAGAACCTCGGTATTGTGGTGGGTACGGAATTCAAGGACAGCATCACCGGGGCCATCAGTGGCATGACGGAGATTCAGTCTGTGTTGCAGCAGCTTGTTTCTTCCGGAGCCTTTGACGATCTTTTTGACGGCCTGCGCCGCATGGGGGGCGGGCTAGAGGCCTTTTTCAGGGATGTGGCCAAGGCCCTGCCCGAAGCCATGGAAAATGTGGATTTTTCGGGGTTGACAACCTCTCTCGAAGGGCTTGGGGATGCCATCATGAGCCTGTTTGGGGAGCTGGATCTGAGAAAGGCCCAGGACCTTGAAGTCTTCATCCAGACCGCGGTGGACATGCTCAAGGGCCTTGTGAATATCACCTCCGGCATGGTGGAAGGTTTCAAGCCCTTCATTGACCAGATCCGGGAGTTTTTCCTTCTCATGGCCCAGGATGACACCGAGGCTCAGAAGGCCGCGGGCCAGATCCTTGCCATCGGCAAGGCGGTGAATGCGCTGGGGCTGGAGTTTGCCGCTGTTCTCGTTGGGATGAATGAGTTTGGCATAGCGGCATCTTCTGTTTTCAATGTCGTGGGCGGGGCCGTACAGGTGTTGTGGAACACCCTCACAGGAACCCTGCGCTGGCTGAAGCTTTCTTTTCTGGAGGTGCAGGAAGCCTCTCTCGCCCTTGCGGAAATGGTGACCTTCGGCGGGATGAGCGAGCAGTTCGGCAGAGACCGGGCGCGGGTGGAAGCGGAAATTGCGGCACTGAAAAAATCCATCAACGAAGACGGGCATGACATCTTCAGGGGCTTTGAGCGCATTGGAAGGGGCTTTGGCCTGATTGCCGAGGAAGCCGAGGGCGGCAGCGGATCTACGGCCAAAATGCGGACTGAGGTAGAAAAACTCGCCAATGCTCCTGTTCCTGAAATCCGTGTTTCCACGGAGCAGATGGAGGCCGCCAGAGCGGATATTATGGCGATGGGGCTGGATGTCTCCAATCTTTCAGATGACGTCATCATGGAGTTTCTCATCCACAAGGATGAGGCCTCGTGGTCTGCGCTGAAAACAGCCCTTGACGGGCTGCCCCCCATTCACAAAGTGTCCGTCAAACCAGAGGTGGACACAAACTATATGGAGGTCGTGAAGGGCGTTTTTGCAGGGATTGATGACGAACAGAACATCATCTACTATGCCGGACCGGACAAGCCCTCAGTGAAAAAGACAAAAGAAGAATTGGAAAAAGAGCTTTCTGAGGAAAAAAAAGTAAAGGTTTATGTGGAGCTGGAAAAGGCCAAAATGGCCGAGGAAACAGAGCGGATCAAGGCAGCGCTAGATGTCGTGAAGAGTAAGGTAGAGTGGAGGGCAAAGCTAGATATCGCAGAAGTGGAATCAAATGCAAAAAAAGTGGAGGCCATCATCTCCGGGCTTTCCACCACCATGGAGTCCACCGGCAATGTGTTGGGTGATTTGTTTGACACATGGAGCAGTTCCGGCAGTTTTTCCGATAAGTGGCAAATTGAAAAATGGGTAAAAGAAGAAATGAGTCTCCGGAAGGAAGCCCACAATAAGCAAATGGAAATAGCAGATGCGGAAATGCGGCTCATGGACGCCAAAATGAGCGCCCTGAACAAGGGGGATTCCCTCATCACCATACAGGGGGATGGCCTTGCCCCCCATCTGGAGGCCTTCATGTGGGAGGTTTTGTCCGCTATCCAGGTACGGGTGAACGAGGAAGGCATGGATATGCTGCTGGGGATCTGAGGTGGACCTTTTTGTTTTTACCATAAACATGAAAAAATGATCACGGGGCCCCATGACAATATTCCAGGCCACTCTGCAGACCACCTGGCAACAGACCGACTGGGTAACCTGGCAGGGACTTGCTGCCATGCCGTGGTGGGCAGACATGTCTTTTGCCGCCCATTCCCAGAGAGTTTTTGTGTGTGTTATTACCGGATCGGCCGACGGCATGGAGGATCTAGAAATACCCATATCGTCTCTCCAGTTCCGACTCTACCGGCATGGGGCATCCCATCTCTCTGTGGCAGCCCCTGGGGCTATGCAAAACATAGCCCCCGTGGAAGCTCGCAAAAATGGGCAAATCGTGTTGTTGCAGGGATTTTATCATGCCGACGGGAGCAGAGATCTAGTAGAAATGGCCAGGGCCGGAAAAATAAGCGTCAGGTACGACATGGGCGGGCGCAATAGCCACATCACCCTGGCAGCGGGAGGCAAAATTTCTTTTTCTTTCGATCCCACCATACCCAAGCGGTCCGGGCCGCTTGTGAGTTACTCCCTACAGGCCGATGGCCACATCCGTATCAGGTGCGCCCCGGTGTTCGGGTTGATGCCGGGTGACTGGATCCAGACCCCTCAGGGTAGCTACCTGGTGGACAGGATATCTGTTTCCGTGGGCCGCAACCAGGCGAACATGGAAATCCTGACAGCATAAGAAGCGGGGGCATGCATGGCTATTGTGGAAATTTTAGAAAATCTGGGTGATGGAAAATATATGGCGCAGGTAATGTGTCATCGGGAGTGGGTGGGCCCGCTTATGGAGGCTGCCCAACAGCGAGTTGTGTTTTACAACGAGGCTATGGCAGGGCTTGAAGAGAAGATCCTCACGACGGCTGATGAGACCGCAGCAGCGTCCAGGGAGCTGGACAAGCTTATCAGGGAGTGCGCCGGACAGCCCGCGAGCAATGCGCAGAGGCGGGCTGTCCTGGAGGCCCAGATGCAGGTCCAGCGCTGCAGAAACACCGAGGCAGCGATTCGCGCCCAGTACGCACGGGCCGAGATGTGTTTACTGGCCAATCAGCAACACATACGAGATTTACAGGAATTAAAAAATAGGGTGGATAACGATATCAGAGAGCTGTGGTGTGTAGACCTCAGTGAAAATCTCACAGGTTCCCTCCCCGCTATGGAAATTAACGGAGAACCAGAACACATGGTCCTGGGGGCCCAATCCCTGGAAATCGCTTCAGCCCCATCCGCTGCGCGGCCGCATGGCCGCCTCAAACCCATCTCTACCATGACCGCCGCCCAGGCAGTGTTCAGTTGGGCCATTATGCCGGGATGGCAAAAATGGAAACCCACGTACAGGACGGCCACCATCAGCAGTATAAACATTGCCGCAAACACCGCATCCCTGACCCTGGACGAGTCCCGGTCCTATATTAAAAATCTGGAAATCAACCAGGCGGACACCTTGGCTGATGTGCCCGTTGATTACATGGATTGTCACGCGGCGGCATTTGAGGAGGGAGACCATGTGGTGGTGATGTTTAGCGATCAGGAGTTTCGCCATCCGAGGATCATTGGTTTTGTGGAAAGGCCGAAAGGGTGTGGTTTTGTGTGGTCGCTAGTGCATTCCCACAAGCAGAAGGAGGGCTTATATCCGCAATGGCCGGAAGCTCTGCACGCAGTCGGTATTTTTTGCTTCAGCTCCAACATGCAAAAAATAATCGGCAGGAGAACCCACAGCAAACTGGCTGTCATGAAATCGATCCCTGGTCCGAGGTCTGGCAGGGTTTACGATGTATACCCTGAGTATGCTGCCCACACGCCCCTGCGGTCATTTTTTGTTGTAAAGGATCCAGAATCTTTCTTTGAATTTCGCCACCCGCATACGATGGGGATTCTTGCGGGATATGCCCGCCAGCTTATTTGTGGAACAGACCCAGAATGGATATTTATCCACACCGAATATGCGCCTACGGGGACGTTCGACGCTGACGGACACGAAATATATGAACAAGTAGGCCCCAGATTAGCGGAAATTACCGCAGGGGCAGAATTTTTGTTTGTGCGGGCGATCTGGCCGGGGAAAAACACCATGGAGGTCCGCAGGTACACCATGGACGGTTTATTTATTGGGGTAAGTACCTTTGATGTCTTGAGCCCCCAATACTACTATGAGGATCGCTGGTGGATAGAGCACCATGCCGGGGTCACGTGGCTAGGGATGAATAACGATGTGGTTGGCTGGAACGTAGTGCATCGAGTACCCCAGGACGGGGGTGCGGACACCGCTGTGGAATTGCAAATGGGGGGGGGCTGGCGCGGAAATATGCCAAGAGCTGTTACATATAATGGGGATTTTATCTTTTACGGATACCAGGAGCCGAGGGAAGAAGCCCCTTATTTGTATGCAACAGCGGATATTGACGGGGCTCTTCGACATATATCCGAAATATCCCACGAATCAGACTATATCTGGTCCATGACGTCGACCAAAAAAGAGCTGTTTGCTTCCACCCGCCAGGGATCTGTTTGCCGCATTGCCATAGGCGCAGGCGGCGCCTTGTCTAAGCCTACCAAGAACGACGTTAACGCGCTGCTGATTCCGGAGCTTGGTGGTGCCATAACAACCATGCAGGACATGACGGCCTTCCCGAGGCCGTAAAACAGACCCGGCGACCATCCAGGAGATAGGTATAAATGAAAATCATCGTCACCACACCCGTGTTTGACATCGATGGTACGCGTGTTATGGAACAAGACAGTCCTGAACTGCTGGCAAACCGCTCAGGCTCGCGCAGGGTATCCCGGACAGCCACCCTGGATGGAGGGGCCCATGTAAATGACATGGGCTATGCCTCAGCTGATCGCACCATCAAGGTTTCCACCGAAACCAGACACCTGGAATGGCTCTCCCGCGTGGCAAAAATGTATGGCGAGATCAGGGTATCAACGGAAGAAGGCCTGTTTTTCGGCGTGCCGTCATCCTGGGGCATCCGCAACAACACCGCAACTTTATCTGTATTGGTTTTAAGGGAGGTTAGATGTCAAATAAATTTTGGCCAGCAACGGCAATAGACGATGGGCCTGGTGCGCTTACACTGCTTGACGGAGACACGCTTTCGGATGGTGATGCGGCCTTTGTTGTGACGGAAGGTCTCCTGTCGGTATATAGATTGCACGGCGATTCCGGAGCAACCCCGGCACCACCAGCAATCCTCATCCCACAAACAAACGCCGGAAACAAACGATGGATCAGAATCGGCGTATTAGGCGAAGAGGCTCCGCTTGTTGGCGCAGACATCGACTCCGCAGACAACTGGCAGGTATGGCCCGGCGCTACATGGCTCAACAAAAACCTGTGTGTCGGTCGAGTGTCCAGCCCGGAAACCTGGGAGGTTGTTTCGGCCGCAAACCTGCCAGATGCCAACAACGCGGGGTATGCGTGGCCGTTTGTTGTTGGGGACCAAGTGTATCTGGTGGCCGGGATGTCACACAACCCCATAACGGCAAGCCTTTCTGACCTGTCATCATGGTCTGTAGTCTCTACGGCATGGCCCAGAATGGCGGCGGCGTATGCCGCCCACATCGGTGACCATATCTGGTTTTTCGGCACCGGCGACATAAATACTGGGGCATGGCTTGAGATCAGGAGGGTCCACACCGGCGACATGACTGCGGAGCCAGAGCTCATGTCTGTAATCCCGGAAGGAGAGTGGATGCCGACAGAAAATTTTCTGCCCATCGCATCAGGCTACGGCTCCCTGTTTATTGTCGGAGAATATATATACATAGTGGGCGGCGTGGATGATTCCTGGAATGATATTTTTTCGATTATGCGCGCCCCTGTTTCAAGCCCCGGGGCCTGGGAGATTGTGCCGGGGAAGACCCTTCCGGATTCGCGATATATGCCTGCGTTCGCGGCCGTAGGAGACTACCTGTATCTGTATGGTGGATCGAATGGAAATACCAATATTTTCAGAAACACAATATTGAGAGCACACAAAAGCGATCCGTCAAGCTGGGAGGTGGTGGATGGAGCAACGCTTCCCCAAGGCCGGTTTGGCATGACATCCATTGTGACAGACACCCACATATACCTCGCTGGCGGACAGTTCGGGGCGGCCTCCGCAAACAGAACATCCTCTGTTATGTGCGCCAGCGTTGAAGATCCGACCACTTTCGTTGACATCCCCGGCGTATTGCCCACAATCTTGTCCGGCAATCCAAGGCCTATCATAAGCGGAGGGAGGGCCTGGATTCTTGGGAACGAAGATTCATCCCACCGCACCAAGATATATAGGACGGCGCTGTGAGCCCTACGCCGTGGCCGCCAATAACAGACTGGTTCGGGCATGCGCATAGGTCGAAGCTCACCCCGGACCAGGAAATGAGCTTCTCCGCGTTTGCGTCAGAAGGTTCCGTGCCGAAAACAACAACTTCAATTGCCGCCGCTTACAGATGGCTGAAAAACTATCTGCTTTCATCTATCCTTATTTTTTGGCGCGCTTTTCTTCCTCTTTTATTTTTTTATCAATATAATCAAGAGCCTCTTTTTCGTTTGGGTGTATACTTTTTTGCGTAGACACAATCCTTTTTGCATAATCGGACACCATGGGTAGGCTGTCGGGCTTTTCGTTTTTTAATTTGCCGACGGCCAGCTTAAACCCATGCGTTGACGGCAGTTCTATTTTGTCTATAAATTTATCAATCACGGCGTGAGGCAGCGCCTTGGGCCAAAGCATCTCCTCTATGGCCGAGATAAGCAGATCCCTCTCTTCTCTCCTTGTCTGTCCGTCCGCCTTACTCACATAGTACAGAACTTTGAGGGTGTTTTTTTCATCGGCGTAAAGTTTTTCCAGTATTCTTTTGGGGGAGCTTTCGTATTTGCGGCGCAGGTGCCCTGGTATATCTGTTACGGTTTCAAAAGTGTCTATGTCAAAACACTCCTGTATCCTGTCGATGCGAAAGGTTCTGTAGGCCCCCCTCAGATGGCAATGCCCCTGGAGATAGCAGCTCCCGTCATAATAACTTACCCCTATGTCTCTGGTTGTTTTTTCATTTTTTTCATCTATATACACAATATTGAGAAGGCTGTTAACAGGTACATCATGATGTATATCATCCCAGTATCTGGATATTGCCGGGGGGTGGTATTTTTTTTCAGGGGTGCTTTCGGTGTCTCCGGGAAAAGGATCTGCATCTCTGGGAGCAGGCTTCTTTTTGTTATAAAAAAAGAAAGCTGCAATGCCACCCACTGTCAGCACAACAAGAAAAAAGCCTTCCTGCGTAATTGCCGAAAAAAACACAACCATAAAAAATAAGGCAACCAATATATAAGGGGCATAAAGGGGGGCATGCCTATTTTCTTGTGCTTCGATTTCTGCCACACACATATCCCTTTGTGCCTCGGGACGGGGCATGGCTTTTCTGTAAATTACTCCACATCTGGGGCACTCATCTGCTGGCAGCCCGTCATCCCCCGATCTCTCAAACCCACATTTGGGACATATCCTCACCATGCGGCCTCCTTTTTTGTTAGGCTTTTTTTGTTGAGATTTTTACGCTATAAAAAAGGGCATAAAATTAGCCGCAAAACAAGAAAAAAAGGGTGCCTCTTTTCCAAGACAATAAAAACATGGAAGCAGGCGGACGAAATGAAAAAAATGCGGGGTCTTTTTGTATTTTTCTGCGGCGGCTGGATACAGGCCCTACAGCATTTCTAGGAGAGAGAAAAGAGGTCAGATTTTTTTGAGAAAGGATTTTTTATCATGGAAAGTCTTCTGTCGTATGTTCCACTCATGTTTTTTGTTGTGTGGTTTTTTTCGTCCTGGTATCTGCGGAAGAATAAAAAATCAAAGACCATCTCTGTCGGGGGCGGTTTTTTAGGGGCTTGTATTTTTTTTGTGGTTGTGTCGTTCGCGCTGATACCCAGCAACACCAACACAAATGGACGGCACCAGGACAAAATAAAGCCAGCGGCACAAGAAGCCTTTGAGAGAGCCATCTCCCAGCATATGCGCCAATACGAAGCCACAAAAAACGAGCTGGTACAGAGACAGCTTAGGGAGCAGCGGAAAAACAAAATAGCAGAAATATTGCCCGACAAATCCGCAACACACTGGCTGGGAGTTGTGAAGGAGATAGGAGCCACTTCGGATGGGAAGGGTATTTTGGCAATAAATATCGACGGTGGCATACAAATAAAGACCTACAATAATTTTTTTTCGGACGCCGGACCCAAAACTCTGATTCCTCCGGATTCGGATCTTTACAAAGTGCTATTGACATTGAATCCGGGCAGCAGGGTGGTTTTTTCAGGCTCTTTTTTTGAAAGCAGGCAAGACTATATAAATGAAATCAGTATTTCAGAGGCGGGGAGCATGAGAATGCCGGAGTTTTTGATGAGGTTTTCTTTTGTCGAGAGGTATTGACACCGCCTGCAGGTATGCTACGGTTTCC